>NZ_JBSSDI010000017.1:0-64177 GCF_054060575.1 Thermostichus sp. MS-CIW-15
GTACGTACTGCATGGATCCAGCCCTTCTGTTCCCATCGCCTCAAGGTGTGGAGACACACCCCAAAATAATCCGCCGCTTCTCTCGGTTTTACATACCTAGCCATACCAAGCAGCCATACTGAACATACTGTACATTATTTTCAGTATAGTCCAGCGTATCATTGACTAGAGTCACGCTCCACCAGCCAGGGGGGCCTGTTGACACTCCCACCGTCTAAAGGCGGGGGATTCTTACGCAGTCCACAAAAGAACCCGCAACGGCGTTGTCAAAGCGCCTCTAGACAGTTCCTTAACGCAAAGCCCCAAGGTTCTGCTGACTTTCTTAAGCAGGTTGGCGGCAGCATTTGCCTCAGCCCAGAGGGTCTCCACCCGTCGGGTTTTTCACCATAACTAGGTAGCTCATCTCCATCTAGGAAGCTTGCCTGCGAGCTGTACGCCTCCTCTACCTCAATAAACTCCATGCCATAATGCTGACATAATTGCACGATACGCTCCTTGAACCGACCTGTTGGGACGAAAACAAAGTTTTGGTTAAAACCGCATTCTTGTTTTTGTTCTTTGTTCCAACCTAAATAAGCGATAGTGCGAGAGGAAAGTCAACGGTACAATCACTACAACCATGGTGTGGGGCTAGCGGTTGTTTATCTTATTTTTTGGCCAAAGAGAAAGAAAGAGGTCTTGGTGGGAGAAGTCAGGAAGAGGTTGTTTGAGCTATGAAACTATATCAACGACCCCCATCATGGGTAAGCGACTAAAGTGGCTAGCGGGCTTTTCCGCCCCGCACTCAAGTGCGGGGCTACCAAGCTATCCTTTTGTGTACTACCTGGTCAGCGGCCCTATGTCCAGCCTTGGATGGACAGGCTGCTGGGGGTTTGCCCTGTTGCTCTTGCTCTGGATGGGATCCTGGCCTTCTGGGTTTGGATGGGGAGCTAGCTCCAGCGGGGCAAGTAGCAGGAAAAATCCTGTTTTTTAACAAACCGAAAGGGCCCGGAAAGGGATCCCCAGACCACCTGATCTGTTTCGGGATCGCGCCCCTGATCCAGGCTGTGGAAGTAGTCGGCCCCGATTTCAAACTCGCTATAGAGGTAGGTGGTTCTGCCCTTGCGCTCGACGATACAGCCCTTGCCGGGTACGCTGCGGCCCCGGTAGCAGGATCCCGTCCATTCCACCTGAACCGCGCAGCCGGGCAAAAGCTCCAGCTCTGCCGCCGCCAGGCTGGCCAGTTTTCCCAGATCTCGGCCAGCACATTTGTAGGCCTCCGGGGATCCCAGGGCGTAGTTTTGAATGCGGATCCCGTCTGGCGTCTCGAAAAGGTGGATGACCCGCTGCCGGTAGGGCTGGTCGGGGTAGATATCGTACAGTTGCTCCACGTAAAACCCTATCCCCTGAAACACCGACCACGGCAGAGGGCATTGGTAGACGTGAATGTTGGCGAACCAGACCGGCTCGGCTATAGCCTGGTGCAGATTGTTGAAATGTCCGGCCATCCAGGTGGCCAGTTGGGCCAGTTGCGGCGAAACCGACATAGCGCAAGTGACATACTCCCGTCTCTCACCCTAAAGCGCTCTGCGCCGCTGACGCGAACGGGTAGAGAGCAGGCTTCTCGCTTCGAAGGACTCCGTTCCGCTAGCGCGAACGGGGAGCTATTGCAAGAACCCTCTGCAAGCAGCCACGGAATGCCCTATCGCAGGGCTGTACCAGATTCCGGCAACGCCGTTTTGTACAGCCAATCTGATTTTACGATATTTTTTGCGGGGGTGGCTGTATCCCGACCCTGACTGCCCCCCAGTCGGATATAGGGGGGTACAGGGCGGGGCTTATCCACCCCCGCACCCCCAGAAGCGTAAGCGTGCAAGCCTATTATCCGGGACGGCAGGCCCGCTTGCCAAAACCAGCTCTAGGGATCCAGTTTGGCCGACAGGCTAGAGTAGAGAAGCTCGATCCCCTCCGCTTGGGATCCGATTTGCCTTTCAATGGATTTGCGAACGGCGCTATGTCTGCCCCACCCCTTCCCCTGCTTGGGCAATCCCTAGCTGCCTTGAAAGACTGGGCGGTTGAGCAAGGGCAGCCGGCCTACCGCGGCCAACAACTGCACACCTGGCTCTACCACAAAGGGATCCGCTCCCTGCAGGAGGTGACGGTCTTTCCCAAGGCCTGGCGCGAGGCGCTGCAAGAGTATCCCGTGGGGCGCTCCCAGGTGGTGCAGCGGATAGAATCCCGCGATGGCACGGTCAAGTTTTTGCTGCAGTTGGCGGATGGGGAGTTGATCGAGACGGTGGGGATCCCGACCGCCAAACGGCTGACCGTCTGCGTCTCCTCCCAGGTGGGCTGCCCCATGGCCTGCGACTTCTGCGCCACCGGCAAGATGGGCTACCGGCGCAACCTCAAGCTGCACGAAATCCTGGATCAGGTGTTAACGGTGCAGGAAGACTTTGGCCGCCGCATCAGCCACGTGGTTTTCATGGGCATGGGGGAGCCCCTGCTCAACCGCGACACCGTGGTGCAGGCCATTCGCAGCCTCAATCAGGATATTGGCATCGGCCAGCGGCACATCACCCTCTCGACAGTGGGCGTGCCCCGGCAGATCCCCTGGCTGGCCCAGCAAAAGCTGCAGATTACCTTGGCCGTCAGCCTGCATGCCCCCAACCAGGAGCTGCGGCAACAGCTGATCCCTTCCGCAGCCCACTATCCCCTGGAGGCTTTGATCCAGGACTGCCGCGACTACATGCTGAGCACGGGACGGCGGATTAGCTTTGAGTATACGCTGCTGGCCGGGGTCAACGACCTGCCCATCCATGCCCGTCAATTGGCCCACCTGCTGCGCCAGGCCAGCCAGGCGGGGGCACGCCTACACGTCAACCTGATCCCGTACAACCCCATCGCCGAGGCCAACTATCAGCGCCCTCACCCAGCGCGGGTGGCGGAGTTCGTCCGCCTGCTAGAGGAACACCACGTCCAGGCCAGCGTGCGCCAGACCCGTGGCCTAGATGGCAACGCTGCTTGCGGTCAGCTGCGGGGATCCTTCTTACACCCCTCCAGCTTGCCTTCCCCTGAGCCGGCCTTTGGCCGTTCCTAGGCGGCGCCCGCAGGTTCAAGGCTTTTTGCAGTTGCTGCCGGCGGGGCAGAAGGTAGCCAGACGCGAAAATGGGTCCATCCCTCTGCGCTGCTGACGGAGATCCGGCCCCCCATGTGCTCCACCAGTTGCTTGACCAGGGACAGCCCCAGGCCGGTGCCGCCGTGCTTCCAGCGATCCGACTGCGGGATGCGGTAGAACTTCTCAAAGATGCGGGGCAGCTCCGCCTCTGGGATCTCGCTGCTGTTGCTGCAGACGAAGAGGATCCCTTCTCCTTCCTGGGCCACCCGCAGGTGGATGGATCCCTCGGGGGCGGTGTACTTGATGGCATTGTGCAGCAGCTCGCGCAAAATGCGGCCCAGAGCCGTGGGATCCGCCTCAAGGGGTGGGATCCCCTCTTCCAGGTGCAGTTGCAGGTTTTGCTGTTTGCTCTGTGCCAGGGGCTGAGCTGCCGCCACCAGATCCCGCAAATAGCGCGGCAGGAAGATCTCTTCCGGCTGGAGCAGATACTTCTCGGCTGCCAGCCGCTGCATGTCCAGCAGGTCGTTGATCAGCTCAATTTGTCGGTTACACTCCTTGAGGGCAATGGCGAAATAGTGCTGCTGTTTCTCGGAGTTATTGTGGGCTATTTGCAACATTTGCAGGGCCATGCGCACATTGGCCATGGGGGTGCGCAGCTCGTGGGAGACGGTGCTCAAAAAATCGTCCTTGAGCAGGTTGAGCCGCTCCAATTCCTTCACCTGGGCCTGGGCCGCCTCATACAGACGGGCCTGCCGCAGGGCCAGAGCACACAAGTTGGCCACCTGGTAGGCCAGTTGCCTTTCGGCTTCCGAAAACTCCTGCTGTCGCTCCACCAGCAACACCCCCAGCCGCTCTTGCTTGTCCCAAAGGGAGCAGGCCAAAAGCTGCACCCAGTGCCCGCCTTTTTCCTTTTGACAACAGCGGTGGACTTCCCAGGGCTGCTCGAGAAAAGCATGGGAGTGCAGCAGGTGCACCAGCTCAGGGTCGTTGAGATAGACGGGATCCGCCTTCTCTGGAAAAGAGCAAGCCCGGATCCAAGAGGATCCATCGGCGCTGGTCAAGAGAATATGACAGCCAGTCAGGTTGAGAGCCTCGGCTAGGCTCTTGACCACCTCTTCCAAGATCTCTCCCTCCTTGAGGCTGGCCACCATCTGGCCGCTGAGGGAGCGCAGCACTGCCTCAAAGCGCAAAGCCTGCTGCAGCTTAGCGGTGCGCAGCGCCACTTGCGCTTCCAGCTCGCGGTTGAGGGCTTCTAGCTGCTGTTGGGCCCGCTTTTGCTCGGTGATCTCCCGCCCCACCGCCAGGATCTCCACCAATTGGCCTTGGCTGTCGAAAATGCCCTGATCCACCCAGCTCACCCAGCGGGACTGGCCACTTTCGCCGGGGTACTCCCGCTCGCTGCGGTAGAAAGGACGTTCAGGCGTAAGAGCCGCAAGAGACTGCAGCACCGCCTCCCGTTCTTGCGGCGGCAGAGAGTCCACCCAGCGCCTGCCTATTGTTTCTTCTGCCGAACAACCAAAAAAGCGCAGGTAGGCAGGGTTGACATAGGTAATGCGGCTATCGGGCAAAGAGCGACAGATCAGCTCCGTCTGCTGCTCCACCACAGCGCGGTACTGCTGCTGCTGTTGCCAGAGGCGATCCAACAGCGCCTGTTGGCTGGCCGCCGCCTGTTGCCAAGCCTTGGCCAGGGTCTGCACCTCTTGGATGGGGCCGGGATCCATAGAGGCCAAGGCTGGGATCCCAGTTTGCACAAATTGCTCCGCTATTTGGGTCAGGCGGCGCAGCGGGCGAGAGAGGGCTTCACTGAGGAGGATCCCAGCTCCCAGAAAGCCCAGCAGCAGCCCCCCTCCCCACAGAGCCGCCTGCTGCGTGCTGCTATAGACGGGGGCCAACAGGGTGCTCTCCGGGATCCCGTGTAGGAAATAGAAATTTAGCCCCCCTTCCTCCTGAATGGCCTTTACCTGCACCCAGTGGAGGATCCCGTCCACCTCAAGACGCAGCAGCCCTTGTGAGGCCGCCATCTCCCAGGATCCCACCTGCTCTTGCACAGCCAGCAGCAGCGGGTGGGGGGAGAGCTCCTCCGTGCTGGCCACCACCTGGCCCTCCCCATCCAGCAACCAGCTCACCCCCGGATACCCCAAGCTGACCTGCAGATCTTCCAGAAAAGCCTGCAGTTGCTGAGCCGAGAGAGCAGCCACCAGGCTGCCGTAAACCCCGCCCTCCCCATCCGCCAAGGGCAGCGCCGTCAGGACCAGCCGCTCCGGCCTTTGATGGGGAGACTCGACAAAAAAGTTGCTCACCACCCAGGTACGGCGGGCCCCTTCCTGTTGCAGGACTGCGGGAAACCAAGACAGCCGCCGCAGATCCACAAAGCCCAATTGCCGCGTCAAGCCGGTGGGATCCCCGCTTTCCGGATCCCGTTGGCGGCCTTGGACGGATCCCGGCTTCAGGCCCGGCGTGTGGTAAGTCCAGATCGAGCCATCGGCGTGGCGGCGGGCCGTGATAAACCCCCCCTGCTCAGAGACAAAGCCGACATAGCTCAGCTCGGGAAACTGCTGCAACTGGCGGGCAAAATACGCTTCCAAGACTTCCAGATCGGGAGGCTGAGGAGCGGCCAGATTGGGCAACAGCCCCCAGCGCACCGCTCCCTCAGTGAGGGCATTGACCTGCAGGGGGGCCTGCAGATACCGGTGTAGGTTCTCCTCGGCTCGGTGGTTAACCTCACGCTTCAGGTGCTCGGCCAACTGCAGCGCCATCTGCCGCCCGGCTCGCCAGGAGAGGTAGCTCACCCCGGCCACCGCCAACAGCAGCGGCAACAGCAGCGCCACCTGCAAAGGGATCGACCGAGAAGCCAGGGAGGGCAAGCGCATCCGGGAAGCAATCGAGGAAAATAGCATGGGATCCCTAGGCTTGAGGAGGTTCTAGCGCTCGCTGCACAGCGCCGAGGACAACTTCGGCACCCATGGCCAACAGCGCCACCGGGATCGCCCCCACCAGCAGGATGGCGGTGTCGTAGAGGGCAAACCCCAGCGTGATAAAGCTGCCCAGCCCGCCCGCCCCGATAAAGGCCGCCAACGTGGCGCTGGCAACCACCTCGATAGTAGCGGTTTTAACGCCGGCCAAGATTACCGGCAACGCCAAAGGGATCTCCACATAGCGCAGCACCTGGGCAGGGGTCATGCCCATGCCCAAGGCGGCTTCGCGTAGGGCCGGATCCAGGCTGCGGAAGGCCACGTCGGTGCTGATTAAAATGGGGGGCAAGGCCAAGATCGTCAGGGCAATGGCCGCCGAGCGGAAGCCAAGGCCAAAGTAGGGAATGGCCAAAAACAAAATCGCCAAGCTGGGGATCACCCGCAAGCTGCTAAAAGCATTGATCACCACCAGAGAAACCACCTGCGAGCGGGAGCTGCCAAAACCCAGCGGCAGACCCACCAGCAACGCGATCCCCAGCGGCACCGCCACCAGTTGCAGGTGTTGGAGGAAAGCTTGAAGTAGCAGGTCGCTGTTGCTTTGAGCATAGTCCAAGGAGCGGGCCAGGAGGCTCATCGAGAGGTACAGATCTCAGACCAACCCCAGTGTAGAGTTTGCAGCTAGGAAACCCCAAAAATCCTCTGCAAGACTCCGGCACGGACGGAAAACTGCGCTCCCAGCCATAGCGGTCTGGAAGAGCCTCCCCAGCACCTCAAGGTGCCAACTGCGCGATAACAACAGAACCGCAAAATCTAAGATTGAGAACCCCAATCCCTGCCACCGTGCTTTCTGCTCTCTCCGCAAAAGAGGCGGCAGCCAAGGGATCCTAAAATAGGGGGAAAGCTCTCTCCCGGCTCCACCGTGGCACCTCGTGGTTTCAAACCCATTCAGAACCGCTCCGGTAGGGAGAGCCTGGCTCCCTACGTGCGCACCTTGCCCCTGGTGATCGACGCCATGCTGGATCTGGCGCAGGTGCGGGGCGACGATCTCCTCTACGACTTGGGCTGTGGGGATGGCCGCATTCCTATCCGGGCAGCCCAGCGCTGCGGCACGCGGGGCCTGGGGGTGGATATCGACCCAGAGCGCATCCTAGAGGCACAGCAGGCGGCCCAAGCCGCTCAGGTTCAGGATCGGGTCAGTTTTCGGCAGCAGGACTTGCTCACCCTGGATCTCTCGCCAGCGACGGTGGTGACCTGTTATTTGCTGCCCCGCTCCCACCTGCTGATTCGAGACAAGCTGCGCAGCGAGCTCCGGCCTGGCGCCCGCCTGGTCACCCACACTTTCGATATGGGGGATTGGCCGCCCACCGCCACCACCACCGTGTCAGATGTTATCAACACCTACACCATCTATCTCTGGCGGATTTAGCCCCCACTTTTTGCCAGCCCTCTTGACTTGCCTGTTCGCTCCTGGCCTAATTCAACTCAGCCCTCTCTCCCGTTCCCCCTTGAGACGCCGTCTACTTGAGTTCTGGCGCCGCCGCTTCCCCCACAGCCTGCGCACTCAGGTGGCGCTGGTGATTGCCAGCCTTTCCTTTGTCCCCAACTTGGTTTTCATCCTGTCGGTGCAGTGGATCCTCCCCGGCACAGAGCTCAGCCCCGAGGGATCTGTCCTGCTGCTGCTGTGGATCCCTTTGCTAGCAGGGCTATCGGCAGTGGTGGGCTATGTCCTGTCTTCCCTAATCTTGCGGCCCCTCACCTTGCTGGCCCGCGAGCTGGGCCATCTGGAAACCTTAATTAGCCAGCCGGCCCGTTGGAATTTGCTGCTCCGCCCCGGGGATCCCCAAGAGGCTTTGATCCTGCGCCAGGCCTTTGCCCATCTGCTGCGCCAGATCCAGATTGACCAATTGCGGCGGGAAGCCTTTACCGCCACCTTGGTGCATGACCTGAAAACCCCTCTCATTGCCTTTGGGCATTTGCTAAGTGCCCTCAAGCAGGAGCAGCAGTTGCAGCCGGAAGAGCGGCTTGCCCTGCTGGATCGCATCTTGCAGGAGAACCAACGCAATCTGTCCCTGGTGCAGCGGATGGTGGAGGCCCACCGCCTAGAGCGGGGCGAGATCGAGCTACATCCTCGTCTTTGCGATCTGGGATCCCTGGCCCGACGGGTGGCCGAACGCATGGGATCCCTGGCCCGAGAACGGGGGATCGACCTGCGAGTGGAGGGAGAAGGGTGGGCCAATGCCGATGAGGCCGAGCTGGAACGGGCGCTGGTGAACCTGGTGGACAATGCCTTGCGCTACGCCCGCCAGGTGGTGGTGCTGACCATCAGCCCTCGCCAGATCCAGGTGCGGGATGACGGGCCCGGCCTGCCGGCTCCCCTGGAAGAGCTGGCCCAGCCCTACATCGCCCAACCCATTCACATCGCCGGCCAGCACTACCCGACCGGCTCAGGAGGTCTGGGGCTGTACATCGCCAAACGTATCCTGCAAGCCCACGGAGGAGACTTGTGTTTGGTGGAGACGGGATCCCAGGGCACGACCCTAGCGCTGGTGCTGCCCTGATCCCCAACCCCGCCAGGGGAGAAAAGCGCCCAAGGGATCCCCTCTGCTTCGCGTTAGTGGTGTGGAGCGCTTGCAGCTCACTCGACAGGGCGGCCCCGATACATCAATTGATACTTTGCCGGCGGGGGCGCAGCCGTTTGCTCTTGGCGTTCTTCTGTTGCAACGGACGGGGAAGGAGGGGGGCTGTCTTTTTCAGACCACAAACCCAGCTGCTCGAGAACCGCGTGAAGAGCTTCCGTGTCGATGGGAAAAGACCACCTGGCTGCCTTGTAAATTTGCTCGAGGGAGTGGAGAATGTCGTCGGCTTCGGCCAAACCGGGGATCACCTCGGCTGCCCCCTGGTAAATGGCCCAGCGCCGCTCTGCCGGCTCGATGGGGCGACGAGGGTAATGAGTGAGAATCACAGGGATATCCGGAAGCCGGCTCCGACACTCTCGACAAAAGGCATAGGGGTTAAACAGCCCCGTCGTCATATCCACCACCATCAGATCCGGAGAATGAGTTGCCGCCACCTCCACCAGATCTGCCTGAGGAGAAACCAGCACCACTGTATGGCGCTGAGACTCCAGCACCAGCTTCCAGAGCTGGGCTTGCAAAAGCTGACCCTGAGCCACCAGAACGGTCTTGGTCACGGTGAGCAGAGAAACGACTTGCCTTAGTTCACAACTTTGCCTACGGCGCAAGGTAGCATTTCCAATAGAGAAGAAACAGTAACTAGCTATACCGGTAGTGCTGGGCTGACCCAGCCGCTTGGATACGTAAACTACCCGACTCCGACCGCCCCCCCTTCCCCCCCAACCCCCCGTATATGGGGGCAGGGGGGCGGGGGGATTGAGGGGGTACAGTGCGGGGCTCCTGCAGTTTCTAGCTGAAACTCCACCGATCTGCGACAAGTTTTTGGGTACAGCTTGCCCGGCGGCCTCAGCACTTGCCTTGCTCGGTCAAACCACCCTCAGCTTCCTCTTCGGTTTCGGAGGCCAGCTCGGCCTGCAAGGCCTGCCACTCCTCCGGGGAGAGGGAGTGAAGTTTTTCTTGGATTTGCTGCCTCTCGAAAGTGGCCCACTGGGCCTTCAGAGTCATTTCCCTGCTCAACACCCGCTTCAGGTAGCCCACCGTCCAGCCCAGGCATCCCAGCAGAAACACCACACTCGACACCTGCTGCGCCGCGCCCGTATCTAAGCCGGCCCAAAGCAGCAGCCCGTAGAGAAGTCCTCCCCCCAAGAGCAGGGCTAGGCCAATGCCGAGAACATCCCGTCTGCGCATGGCTGGTAGGTTGCAGAAGGGCGAGCTCTAGAGCGAACGCGGCTTGGGCCGAAACGTCATGAAGGGAGCCACGAGCACCATACCGGGGAAGAAAAACAAAACTAGGAAAAACATCAACACCTTTTCCCAGGCACCGCTGTAGTTCCAGCGCTTGTCCACGTACACCAAAAACAAGAACGGCAGCACCAGCAGGTAGAGAACTGCTAGCGCAGCATAGGTCAAGCCAATGAGCGTCGAGGTAGAGAGCATATCCAGTTGCCTCGAATTAACCTGGGCAAATCCAGTCCAATCGGGGTCATATTACAGCATTGTAATAGTGAATGAACTTGTCGGCTTAGCCGGCTCTTCGCCTCATCGCTATAAACTCGTGCTGATGGCCCCGACAGGGCAGGTGGGGATGCATTGTTCGCACATAACACAGCGATTACGCAGAAACTCCAGTTTCCAGTCGGGAGCGGAAATCTTCAGTGCCTCGGTGGGGCAAACGCCCGTACACAAGCCGCAATCCACGCACAAATCTGGGTCGATCTGAATTTCTTTAGCCCGCTCGGCCACCTCAATGCCCAAAGACTGCACCCACTCCAGCCCCGCCTCCACCTGGTCGATATCTCCCGAGAGCTCCACCACCAGGGTGCCCACTTCGTTAGGGGTTACTCTGGCACGGACGATGTTGGCGGCTACATCGAAGTCTTTCGCCAGACGATAGGTGAGGGGCACATTCACCAAGTGGCGAGGAAAAATCAGGGTCACTCGTTTGCGCACGGATTTGACTTGCGTAGCTGAGGTACGACGACTCTTCCAGTATGCCAAGGCCGACTGCCAAGTTCGGCCATACTGCAAGCAAAAAATCTCCCCTCACCGGCAGAACAGATGGGGTGCTTTCTCGCCTGCCCGCAGGTTGGAAGCTATGAAAGGCGCCCCGCGGCCTGCCACAATAGGGGCAGAGCGTCTTCGATCCCCATGAACTCGGCCCGGCCCCGTCTCAACTCCGAGCACTACCGACAGATGTTGGTGCGCGATGGTGAGCGTCGCTTCCGCGAGTGGCACACTGCCTTTCTCAACTACCAGCGGCAGTTTTTGCAAGAGATGAAGCGGCTGCAGCTCCGTTCTTCCTCGAATGGCTAATTTCTTCAGGAATGCCTACGCCCACTACTTTCAACCTGCTGCCGATCTGTTCTGAGCCCGATCCTTCCCTCCGCCAAGAAACTTTGGAATTGTTGGAGTGGCCCCGCCTCTGCCAACACTTGGCCAGCTTTGCCGCCACACCCCTAGGCCGCCGCGCCTGCCTAGAGCTGGATCCCTGGCGGAGCCGCGCCGAGAGCGAGGTCTGTCTTGATCAAACGGAGGAGGCCATCCGGCTGGATTGCAGCCAGCCAGGGGGGATTTCTCTGGACGGGATCCACAACTTGCTGCCGGCCCTGGAACGGGCCGAACGGGGGGGCATTCTGAGCGGGGAAGAGCTGGTGCAGATTGCCACCACCTTGGGGGCTGCTCGCCGCCTTCGCCGACTCATCGATGCTGACGAGCGCCTGCCCCGCCTGCAGGAGTGGGTGAGCAATCTGCGCACCTATCCTGAGCTAGAGCAGGAGATCTTCCGCTGCCTGGACGAACACGGCGAGGTGAGAGATAGCGCCAGCGCCGCCCTGGCAGACCTGCGCCGTCAGCACCGCCAGTACCGCAGCCAGATCCAAGAACGCCTACAACAGGTGATGAGCCAGCACCCCCAGGCGCTGCAGGACACGTTGATTGGCCAGCGGCAGGGGCGCTTTGTGCTGATGGTAAAGGCCACCCATCGGGATCTCATCCGCGGCATTGTGCACGACAGCTCTGCCAGCGGGGCCACCCTCTATGTAGAGCCCTACGCTGTGGTGGAGCTAGGCAACCGGCTGCGGGAAACCCAGGCCCAGATCCAGGCGGAGGAAGAGCGGATCTTGGCCGCCCTCTCGGCCCAGGTGGGATCTGTTGCCGAGGATTTGGAGCATCTGCAGGCGGTGATGGTGGGGCTGGAGGTGGCGTTGGCTCGCGCTCGCTACAGCCTTTGGTTGGGGGGCAATCGCCCCCAGTTTGTCCCGGCAGGATTGCGCCTGCGCCAAGCTAGGCACCCCTTGCTTCTGTGGCAGTCTCGCGAGGAAGGCAAGGGCCCGGAGGTGATCCCGATCGATTTCACCCTCTCGGAGTCCATCCGCGCCGTGGTCATCACCGGCCCCAACACTGGCGGCAAGACGGTTGCCCTGAAGACCTTGGGGCTATTGGTGCTTATGGCCAAGGCGGGGATCTTCCTGCCCGCCCAGGATCCGCCCCAACTGCCCTGGTTCGACGGGGTCTATGCCGACATCGGCGACGAGCAATCGCTGCAGCAAAGCCTCTCCACTTTTTCCGGGCATATTCGCCGCATCAGCCGCATCGTGCAAGCTTTGCAGTCGGAGCCGGCGCCGGCCCTTGTTCTGCTGGACGAGGTGGGGGCAGGCACGGATCCCAGCGAGGGCGCGGCCCTGGCTGCCGGGCTATTGGAGTATCTCGCCGAAAAGGCCCTGCTGACCTTGGCCACCACCCACTACGGCGAGCTGAAGGCTCTGAAATACCAGCATCCCGGCTTTGAGAATGCCTCGGTGGAGTTTGACGAGGCCACCCTGGCCCCCACCTACCGCCTGCTGTGGGGGATCCCTGGTCGCTCCAATGCCTTGGCCATCGCCCGGCGGCTGCACCTGGAGCCGGAGATTCTGCGGCGGGCGCAGCAGCATCTGCAGGGGGAAAGCCAGGTGGATAAGGTGATCGCGGGGCTGGAGGCGCAACGGGCCCAGTTGGAAGAGCGGGCCGCCCAGGTGGGATCCCTGCACCAAGAGCTGGAAACCCTGTACCGCCAAATGCAGCAGCGCAGTCGGCAAATGGCTGAGCGAGAGGCGCAACTGGAGTACCGGCAGCAACAGGGGCTGCAAGCCCTCTTGGCCGCCGCCCGCCGGGAGGTGGCCGCCGCCGTCCGCAAGCTGCAACAGGGGGACGATCCCCAGCAGGTCGCTGCTGAGCTGGAGCAGATTCGCAGGCGCTACTCGCCGCCGCCGCCGCCCGTTGAGACTGAGTTCGTGCCAGAGGTGGGGGATCGGGTGCGGCTGCGGGGCCTGGGACAGACGGGAGAGGTCATTGCCGTCGAAGGAGAGGTGTATGTGGTGCGCAGCGGCATTCTCAAGTTCACGGTGCCGCGGGGCCAGTTGGATCCCATCGATGAACATCAGGCCAAACAGCGCCAGCGCCCCAAAGCTCCTCCTTCCCCACCGCCCACCACTGCTCCCCTGAACCTGCGCACCAGCCGCAACACCCTTGACCTAAGGGGGAAAACTGTAGCCGATGCCGAGGCGATTCTGGAACAGCACTTTGCCCAAGCCCCTCCTGGCCCGGTTTGGATCATCCACGGCCACGGCACGGGACGCCTGCGGGCCGGCGTCCAGGCCTACCTCCAAAATCACCCGCGTGTCCAGAGGTTTGCCCCAGCGGATCCCCAGGACGGCGGTACGGGTGTGACTGTGGCCCACCTGCGGTGAGGGTCAGGCTGTTTCAAACTCCCTGACAGTCGTTTCAAACAAGGTTAAGGCACTTTGCCGCTGGCCTTCACCCGCCCCTCTTCCTCAGGGGGAGAGGGAAGCTGAAGCTCCACGAACAGGCTGTTTGGTAACTGTTCAAACTTGACTTTGGAGCGCCGCTGCCGAGCTGACGGGCTGGGATCCCGCTTGGCGGTGCCGACTTTGCCAAAGCCAGTAGGCGCGCAGCAGTTGGCTATCTCCAATTAACTTGAGCATCACCGCCACCGTCGCGCCGGTCCCGCAGAGGGGGCCGAAAGTGGCACCTGCTGCTGCCAACAGGGCCAACCCGGAAAGATTCAGCCCCAAGCCCTGTACCCACATCCACCAAACAGTCTCACGCTCTAACATTGGCCAGATCCCAGAGGAAGAATTGGATAGCCCTACTCTCTTGAATCTGAGGTGGGATGGGGATGTGGCCAAGCCTCAGCCCAGATGCCCAAAGCTGCATACTTCGAGGGGCGTTATGTCCATAGCGCTTAACCACCTAGCCCATCCACTCCTGCAATCGGGCCAGGGCCCGCCGCTTTTGCGTTGCAGAGCGGACGCTGCTCTTCGTCAGCCGGTTGCAGACATGCACCAGACCCTTGCCTCCCAGCGCCACCAGAGTGACCCGCTGGGTTTGCCCCGGCTCAAAACGCACCGCTTGGCCGGAAGGGATGTTGAGGCGCCTGCCAAAGCTGGCGGCGCGATCCAACACCAGGGCTCGGTTGACCTCAAAAAAGTGAAAATCGGATCCCACCTGAATGGGCCGATCCCCCCGGTTGGTGACCTCCAGCATCCCAGTGGCCCGTCCGACATTGGTTTGGATGGGATCCTCTGCCAGCAGCAGCTCTTCCGAGATCGGGGCTGGTTCAGGGTCGGCAGCAGGCGTGGCTTTGGATTTGCGAGCCATATGGACAACCTCCTAAAGTCTCTGGGTCTTTGGGGGATCCTTAGAAAGCAGCTAGCGGATGGTTAACAGCTTGGTTTCGTCGGGAAAGGTGGCCTCTACTTGAATTTCCGGGATCCCTGGCATCATGTCCTCTCGGCTCAGCCACGTCAGACCTTCGCTCATCACCTGAGCAACGGTTTTCCCTTCCCGCGCCCCTCCAAGATAGCTGCGCTCAGGTAGGTCACCGCCTTGGGGTAATTGAGTTGGAGGCCCCACTGCCGCCGATCCCGAGCTAGCTGGACGGCCAGGTAGAGCAACCTCCTGGGGGGACAAGTACATGGAGCGACCTCGAAAGATACAAAACGATACAGAACAGGCAGCAGCAGGCTCACTTAGCCTAGAGTTGACTTAACACTTTAGTACCCCCTTTGGGCAAAAATAAGGATGCAGAGGCTACAGGGAGCTCCGCTTTTCTCGCCAAACCAAGAGCCTCCACCTCTTTCCACCTCTGCTGTTGCAATTTTCCGCGCCTGCAACCCAAGATGAAAGGGTAACAATAAAGTTAAAGAGAGAAGTAAAAGTTTATCTGATCCTCATTTAGCCCTAGCTTGGTTGACCTGAGATCCATTGGCTAATTCCCCTTAGCAGGTGTTGATTGGGTTCTTTTGAGCAGCCATGAAACTCGAACTGACTCCTAGACAACGGAAGATCCTGTGGGCAACGGTGCGCAGGTATATTGCCACGGCAGAACCTGTCGGCTCCAAAACCTTGGCCCAGTCCTACAACCTCGGAGTCAGCACGGCTACCATTCGCAACGACTTGGCCACGCTGGAGCAGGTTGGGTTGCTGTTCCAGCCCCACACCTCTGCCGGTCGGATCCCTTCTGACTTTGGCTATCGGGTCTATGTGAACGATCTGTTGAGCTCCGCCAACATGGATGGGATCCCGAACGATGCTCCCCAGCCGGAGCCCCATCCTGCGCTGCAGCAGTTGCTGGATCAGCTCAACCGTGAGCTGGGGGACGACCTCGATAGCTTCCTACAGAGGGTGGCACAGCTTTTGGCCCACTTGAGCGGTTGCATCGCCCTCATCACCCCTCCCCAGGGGCCGGTGGTAGCCGTTCACCACGTGCAGTTGTTGTCGGTGGGGCCGGGGCGGGTAATGGTGCTGGTGGTTACGGATTCCTATCAAACCCACTCGGCCTTGGTCAGCCCACCGGATTGGCCTGACGATCGGCGCGAGGATCTGGAAGATGAACTGCAGCTACTGAGCAACTTCCTCACCCTGAAATTGCGGGGCAAGACTTTTGCCGAGCTGCAGGATCTGAGCTGGTTGAAGCTGGATGAGGAGTTTCGCGCTTACAGCCATTGGCTGCAGCAACTGCTGCGCTCGGTAGTCCAACGCTACCTGCGGCCCTCTCTAGGACAGGTGTTCAGCGCGGGCATGACGGAGCTGATGCGGCAGCCGGAGTTTTCCCAGGCTCAGCGGATGCAGGCGGTGGCCCAGTTGCTCGAAGAGGGATCCGAGCAGCTGCAGGGGATGATCGGGCTCTATTCCACGCCAGGTTGCCTGTTCACGAGCGAAGCGGCTCTCTCGGCCCCGTCGGCCAGGGAGAAGGCATCCTCCAGCACCGCAGATCAGGATCCATCCCACAACGTTCCCGTGATCATCTACATTGGCAGCGAGAACCCGCTGGAATCGCTGCACCACTGCACGGTCATCGCCTCAGTTTATCGCCGCCGCTCGGCGCCGCTGGGGACGGTCACCTTGCTGGGGCCGACTCGCATGGCCTACGAGCGGAGCATTGCGGCTGTGCAGACGGTGGCCTCGCATCTCACTCGGGCCCTTGCCTGAGGGATCCCAGGTCTGGGTTGCCCCCGAGCAATAGCCAACTGTGGCCAGGCTTTCTCCTCTTCACTTGCGGGTTCAGTGTGCCATTCGCGAGCGGCAACTGCTTCGCCCCGGCCAGCGGCTGCTGGTAGCTTTTTCCGGCGGACAAGATTCTTTTTCCCTGCTCCAGATCTTGCGGGATTTGCAGCCGCGCTGGCGGTGGCAGATCTTTGTTTTGCACTGCGATCACCGTTGGTCAGCCGATGAGACGGCGTGTGCCCAGTTTTTGCAGGGATGGCTGCAACAGCAGGGCCTGCCCCACGCCGTTGAGACTGCCGATCCCATCCGCTGGGATGAGGCGGGGGCCAGGGCTTGGCGCTACCAGCAACTGGACAAATGGGCGCGCACCTGGAGCTGCGAGGCGGTGGCCACGGGGCACACGGCCAGCGACCGGGCGGAGACGTTTTTGTGGAACCTGCTGCGGGGCACGGGGGCTGCCGGCCTGGTCAGCCTAGATTGGCAACGGCGTTTGGACGAGCGGGATCCCACCTCCGCTTGGTTGGTGCGTCCCCTGCTGGGCCTTTCCCGCTGGGAAACGGAAGAGTTCTGCCGACAATACCAGTTGCCGGTCTGGCCGGATCGCAGCAACCAGGATTTGGCTCATGGCCGCAACCGCCTTCGCCTAGAGGTGATGCCCTATCTCAAGCAGCACTTTAACCCGCAACTGGAAGCGGCTTTGAATCGGGCGGCCACGCTGTTGCAGGCAGAGCATGAGCTGGTGGTGGCGCAAGCCGCCCAACTATGGTTGCAGGTGTACGAGCCGGCTTTGCCGGGGCTGCGACGGGATCCCTTGCGGGCTGCGCCCCTGGCTCTGCAGCGGCAGGTGATGTTCCAATTCTTGTCGCTGCTGCTGCCCCATCACCCGACTTTTGAGCAGGTGGAAGCCGGGATCCGGCTCCTGAAAGCAGGCCGCCGCAGCCGCAGCCCCGACTACCCAGGGGGTGGCTGGTTGGAGGTGAGGGGAGATTGCGTGGTCTGGGTTGCTGCTTCTCAGCCCGCCAGTTTTGTCCCCTAGGCCGGGATCGGCATGCCCACAAAAGCTCTTGGGCAAAGTTGTGGCTGCCCTATTTAGGTCCACTCCAGTCTTAACCAGAAGAAGCCGGCCAAGGGTGAACCCGGCCCGTTTGCGGCTGAAGGGCAACCTGGGGAGATGGGCACCCCTGGCAACCCAGAGCAAGGGGGAGTAGGTCAATCCGGCAACCGGCCAAACCTGACGCCGGGGTAGTAGTAGGCCAAGATTTGGCGGTAAGTCCAGCCCCGGCGGGCCAATTCTTGGGCGCCCCACTGGCTCATGCCGATGCCATGCCCGTACTTGGGATAGGGGCTAAAATCCGGCAGGCTTTTTAGGTAAGGGATCCCGCTCACCCCGACGGTTTGGCTGCCGGCGCTGGCGCTATACATGGCATTCACGAATTGCCCCCCATACACCATGACGATGCCGCGGGTGGCGTGTGTTGCTGCTAGGGCGGCTGCCGAGCGCTGCGACAGACCCCGATACACCTGGGAGCGGGTGTCGCTAAACACGTCAAACCAGCCGCGGGAATTGCGGTGGTGAAGAACATAGGTGCGGGCTGCCACCGCCTGGGCCTTGAGGGCCTCGGGCAGAAAGCGGGATCCCATCTCGGCTTCCACCACGCCGGCCACGTAGTCTTCCAGATCCACGTAATTGATGGCCAGCAAGCGGTTGTAGCCGGTCAGGAGCACTTTGCCAGAATACCAGCGGCCATCCACCGCCACCAGGCCACCCGCTTGCGGCTCGATGAACAACACCGGGCTGACCACCCCCTGCAGGCGCACCCCCTGAGGGCCGGGCTGGGCCAGAAACCCTTGCATGGGGGGCAACTCGGCCAGCACCTCTTGGCGGCTATTGGTCAGTTGGGCAGGGAGAGAAACCCCCACCACCAAAGGGGCGGTGGCATCGGCCAAGGCCACCCGCACCGTTACCCCCCAAGCGCTCTCGATCCATCCCCCTAAGGCGCCCACCAGCAGGGATCCCAGGAGGGCAAGCCAACCCCGTGCTCCCATCTGCCCAGAGTTCTTTTTTGTACAGCAACCCCAGCCTAGGATAGGGCAAATCGGACTTGGGGACAAAAATCAGGGTGCCTAGAGGGCAGGACGGGATCCCGTTGGCAGGGGAGGGGACGGCTGGGGCTGTTCCGAAGGGACAGGATCTGGCTGTCGAAACCGATCGGTTTCCAGGCCCAAGGCAAAGCGCAGGGAGGATCCCGGTCGCCCGTTGGAGAAGCAGAGAAAAGAGCCCAAGGAAGCCAACGCCAGAAGGGCGGCGTAGCCAAACATGGCCCGATACCCGAACCCCCCCGCCAGCGTGCCCAGGATCGGCCCCGCCAGCCCAATGCCCAAGTCAAAGCCACACATCACCAAGCTAAACAGGCGACCGCGCTCCGCCGGCTCAGAGCGATCCGCCACCAGGGCGGAGATCAGCGGGATCAAGGTGCCAAAACCCGACCCCACCACGATCCCGGCGGCGAGAAAAGCCGCAGCGCTGTCGGCAACCCTCAGGATCCCCATCGCCAGAGCATAGGTGGCCAGGCTGAGCGAGATGAACGGCCCCCGCCCGTAGCGGTCGGAAGCGCGACCAGCCAGCAGGCGCACGCCGAAGCTGGACAGGGCCACCGCCGTATAAAAAAGACCTGGATTCAGGGGAACTCCGGCCTCTTGGATCAACAGAGCCACAAACGTGGTCTGGGTGCCAAAGGCCAGGCCAACCAACAACATGACCCCGGCGAGAGAGCACACCTTCGGGCTGAGCACAAGGCCCCAAAACGCCCCATCCGAGGGCAGGGATCCCCAATCCCCACGGCGCTGCTCTCGAACCAATTGGGTACAGAAAAAGCCCACCAACCCCAGCAAAGCGGCGAAGAGAAACAGAGGGCCATAACCGGCCAGCTCCTGCAAAAAACCGCCCAAAGCAGGGCCGATGGCTACACCCATGGGATTGACCAAGCTCATGTAGCCCAAGATCTCGCCGCGTTTTTCTTCCGGGGCAAAATCCGCCACCAAAGTAACGTAGGCGGTGGCAAAAGCGGCGATGCTGATCCCATGAAAGGCCCGTACCAGCGCTATCCACGGGATCCAATCCCAAAGCCAGTACCCCAAAGGCGCCATCCCCGCCGCGCCCATGCCGATGAGCAACACAATGCGCCGACTGTGGCCATCCGCCAGCCGCCCCAGCCAAGGACGAAAAGCCAGCAGCCCAATCGAGAAGGCCCCCATCACCAAGCCCACCTCTTGGCTGGTGCCGCCCACATCCCGGACGTAGAGCGGCAGCGTGGGCAACAGCGCAGACAGACTGGCCCAAAAGAGCAGCCCGGCCACGAACAAAATGCCCAAGTTGCGCCGCTGTGCTGGCTGTAGCCGCCCAAATGCCCTCACGCCCACTCCTGATGAAACTCTTACAACCATGCCGAGGAGCAAAGCCGTCTCCACGGCATCCCCGAACAGAAGTATTACGAAATGTATATTTGGGTGGTGACTTTTTGGATCTTAACCTCTTGTCTGGAGCTGCGCAGGAGGGCAGACGTTAGCCTGGAAATGGCCTTTTTGTACGCTGGCCTATGGCGGAACGGTCGGATCCCTTGACTCGCGGTTTAGTTGCCCTGATTCGAGGCTACCAGGTGGCCATCTCCCCTCTGCTACCGCCTGCCTGCCGCTACTACCCCACCTGCTCCCAGTACACCCTGGAAGCCGTGCGGCGCTACGGTGCCATCCGAGGCGGTTGGCTGGGGATCCGCCGCCTCTGCCGCTGCCACCCTTGGCACCCGGGAGGCTACGACCCGGTGCCCGACTTGCCGGGATCCGCACCCGAGGAAAACGGTCGCCCCAGCCCAGATGGCCAACATTCTGGATCTGGGGGTTGAAGAGTTGCAGCTTTTAACCGCCGCTATCGGTAGCAGGCCACCGCCTCGATTTCCACCAAGGCATTCAAGGGCAGGCCAGCCACCTGCACGCAAGAGCGGGCCGGTGCCGGATCGGCGGCAAAAAACTCTCGATAAACCGCGTTCATGGCGGCAAAGTCTTTCATATCCGCCAAAAAAACGGTGGTCTTCACCACATTGGCCAAGCTTGTTCCCCCTGCTTCCAGCACGGCTTTCAGGTTCAGCAGCGCCTGCCGAGTTTGCGAGGCAACATCTTCCCCCGCCAGCTTGCCGGTTTTGGGATCCAGGCCCACCTGTCCGGCGGCGAATAGAAATGGCCCCGCAGCGGCAATGCCCTGGCTGTAAGGGCCGACAGGGGCAGGAGCAGCCTCGGTTCGCACCTCCTGCGGCCCTGCCTCAGCTCGAGTGGGGTGGTTAGGCTCAGAACTGACCGGCTTCCTCTGCTCCATGGGGATCGGCGGAACTCTGCAGCTAAGCTACCACAGGGGGATCCCGCAAAAAACAAGCCGGCAACGGCAAGATCAACTTGTCGACAAAAAGCAGTGCCTATGCCCTTGATCAAGTTGCAAACGCCTCTAAAGCCGGAACCTGCCGCTGTAGAGGCGCTGCTCAAGTCGCTCTCTGCTGCTCTGGCCAAACAGGTGGGCAAGCTGGAAGCCTACGTGATGACCGCCTTTGAAGGAGGGATCCCGATGACCTTTGCCGGCAGTGGGGATCCCTGCTGCTATGTGGAGATCAAGATTGACACTCCCACCGCCTAAAGGCGGGGGATTCTTACGCAGTCCACAAAAGAACCCGTAACGGCGCTGTCAAAGCGCCTCTAGACAGTTCCTGAAGGCAAAGCCCCAAGGTTCTGCTGACTTTCTTAAGCAGGTTGGCGGCAGCATTCGCCTCAGCCCAGAGGGTCTCCACCCGTCGGGTTTTTCACCATAATTAGGTAGCTCATCTCCATCTAGGAAGCTTGCCTGCGAGCTGTACGCCTCCTCTACCTCAATAAACTCCATGCCATAATGCTGACATAATTGCGCAATACGCTCCTTGAACCGACCTGTTGGAATGAAAACAAAGTTTTGGTTATTGACCTTCCCTAAACCGCATTCTTTGTTCCAACCAAAGACTATTCTCCCAATTGAGTGGTGCAAACAGAAGTCAATGACCTTGCCCGCAGCTTTGTGGATTGCATTCTCCGGTTTCCGTAATTCGACGAAGCTTTTGCAACCAAAACCCCCGCAGCTTGTGAGTCTTGAGCCTAGCCAGCTCCTTGTTGTACCCCTGGTTAAAGGACTTGACTTTGCGGCCACCAATGATGAAGCTATGTCCTAAGTTGCTAACGCACGTAAGCCAGTTGTTGACTCCGTGGTCAATTGCTAGAGCTTTTCTCGGATCCAGTGATTTGGGCTGAGCAGGCTTGGCATAGACCCACTCCAGCTACAGACTTACAGGTCTGTTGTGCGGCGGAGACATACATTGCGATGAAGTGCTTGTTTTGGGTTCTCACCATCTCAGCGCAAAGCTCACCATAGCTTGCCCATCGCTTCGTTTTGAAATAGACTTGTCTCGCATAGTACAGAGCACAGTTGCTTATTAGACTGTTGACACAAGTATTCTAATAGGGGGACTAGCTCCCTGTCCGTGACTCGAACCTGCTGACAGCCGTACTCCATCATTGTTGGCAAGCGGCATGACAACCGCAGTCTGACATGGGCAAGCGATAGTGCGAGAGGAAAGTCAACGGTACAATCACTACAACCATGGTGTGGGGCTAGCGGTTGTTCATCTCATTTTTTGGCCAAAGAGAAGGAAAAAGGTCTTGGTAGGAGAAGTCAGGAAGAGGTTGTTTGAGCTATGAAACTATATCAACGACCCCCATCATGGGTAAGCGACTAAAGTGGCTAGCGGGCTTTTCCGCCCCGCACTCAAGTGCGGGGCTACCAAGCTATCCTTTTTTGTGAGCGTTAGCAACAACGGCGCCAAGCACGTCGATCCGGTTGTCACTCAACCCGGCTGGATCCCTGACAGGTGGACAAAGCACCCTGGCAGTTGCCTACCAGAGCAAACCTTAGCACCCGAGTCTCTTTCCACTCAGCAACAACAGCAAAGAAGTAGAGCATCAGTGCGAGCAGAGGGATCAGCGACGACGCACCCTATCTCTTTGGCTGACGAAGACGATGGCGCCGAAGAGAAGCCCCAGCACCACTGCGCCGTACACCAAGCTCCAGAGAAAATTAGCCAGTGAGGGAGTCATAAAAAGAGTTTCCTCCTCGTGCGACTATCAACCACTCAACTATTTCCCGATTATACTGGTCTTTGTCGCTCAACCCAGAGACAGACGCATTGCCGACTATTTCGCCTGGTACTCTAGGGGCACCTCCTCTAGGGTTTGGCTGGTGCCGGCGAAGGGGTTATCTGGAGTTAAAAAGAGCATACAGTGGCATTCCTTTCGCTCCCGCATGGGTACACAGGGGCAGTTCCAATAGCCGGCTTTCACTTCCGCCTCTTTGTCTTCATAAAAACGACAGGGGCAGAGCGGAGCGCCCAATTGCTCTTTGTGCAGAGCCAAGCCCTCGATCACCGCTGTCGTAATCGTAGGATCAGAGCAGAAAAAAGTGTCGGTACGTTTGGCGTAGGTTTCTGCGAAATGCCGCATCACCTCAAAAGTCTTCTGGGAGGCCTTGTTGTAACCACGACTTTCCATGACGATTCTCGGAAGGGAACTGACCGGCTGTTGCTGGTAATGAGGCTCACAGCTTCTTCCGGCCACACTTTCTGAAGTTAATACAGATGTGCGTATGCCGGGATCCTGCTGATTCTACAGACCTCCCCCGAAGTCGGACAAAGCTGTATCTTGCTCTTCGTTGTACTGCAGACTTTTAGAGAAGACAAACAGTGACAGCCGTGCTGTTACACAAGGCAACATTGTTTGGACTTGGCAAGACCCCGCCCTAGGGTACTCTACAGGATCACGCTGACCGGGATCCCTTTTCTCAGGGCACGACCAGCACCGGGCAGGGAGCAAGGTCGATGAGGCGGTGGCTGACGGAGTTGTTCTGCCCCTCGGCAGACAGGCTGAGGCTGCGGGATCCCATCACGATCAGGCTGATCTCCAGCTCGTCCGCCACGTCGCAGATGACGAAGGGTACTTTTCCCTCGCGATACTCGCTCTTGACGCTGTTGATGCCGATTTACTGCAGGCCCAGCTCCGTCTGTTTGGGCAGGTTCTGAATGTTCTGCCGGGCTTGTTCTGCTCGCTCCGCGTCAAGCTCCATGTTGTCCAGTACCGAGAGCAAGTACACCCGACTTTTGCAGCGCTGCGCTAGGTCTGCCACCAAGGGCAAGGCGTGGCTGGTCTCGCGCGAGTTGTCGATGGGAAAGAGCAGCTTGTCGAACCTAGTCGCGGATCCCCCGCTTAAGCCCGGCTCGACCCCTCCCATTTTACTTCTAGCGGGGAGCCGGGTGGACGCCGTCTCTCTGGGGGCGCTGTGGGCGGCGATGAGATCCCTATGGCATGAGAGCTCTTTCTGTCTGTTTGGAGGGTTAGAGCCACCAGCAATCTGCGGGGGTTGGGGGTTGCTGACAAAACTCGCAGTTGAGCTAAGGACAAAGGCCAGTCTTTCAGGCAAGGCTGGTCTGCAATTGCTGCAGCTTTTGCCAGAAATCCATGATTTTCAAGTTGACCAAACTTGGAAAAGAATAGTGAAAAAAGTGTCGCCCCCCAGGACAAAACCACATTTGATCCCCTGGCTTTAAGTAGTTTCCCCACTGCTCCAGCGAAGCAGGATCCACAATGGGATCATCCTCGCTGGCGCAAACCAACATCGGCACCGGCACTTTCTGGGCTGGAATCGCTACCACCTGAAATAGGGAATGAGGTATGGGGGAAGTGTCTAAATCTTTAGCCAGGGCGCGGGAGAGTGAGCGCGCTCGCCACTGTTCTGAAGCTGGCAGAAGGCTCTGAGCTATACGCACCAGGAGCTGTTCTCGGCTACAGCAAAACATTTTTCGTTGCACGTAGAAATGGGCATGCCAGGTGGCGGCAGGCTGACTGCCTACAGCCAGCAGGGTTAGAGACCGTATCCGCTGGGGGTAATAGTAGGCAAAAAGATAGGCAACCACCCCGCTCAAGCCGTGGCCGATGAGATGTACCGGTCGATCCCAAGCTTTTAGGTATTCGTATAGCAGCGTCACGACTGTCTCCAAACTACAGGGCTCATCCTGGGTTTGGTGATACTCCCAGTAGGCTACACGGAAACATTTTCCCAGGGATCCCAACAGAGGCCGATCGAAAAGCTTTAGACTGGGAGAAACGCCCAAATAAAGTGCTTCAAAAGAAGGCGCAGAAGCGGAACCTAAGCTCATTTTAGCCATCCCATTTCGACGGTCGAAAGATTAAAGTTGCTGGCTGACAAAAGCTTCATAAAAAAGGGTTATCGGATCCAGAAGCCGGCAGGCAAAAGGTAGAGCCAGATCTCGACAGAGAGGAGGGGATGAGGATCTCCCCTCCCTGCTTTGAGAAGCCTCAACCCTCCTTTACAGCCCCGGCAAAATCTGGGCTACCACATCGCCGCTGCCCAGGAGCATGTAGGCAAACAGGGCACCGCCAACGCCGCCCACCAGAAACCCTCCGGCCAACTGGCTCCAACCGGCGCGGGTGCGCAAGTTTTCCGGCAAATCCTCAGAGCCTGCCGGCACGCGCACCGGCTGAGGGGATCCCTGCGATTCGGCCATCAGTTGCACGCCCGGCGTCGGATAGGCCACCTCGCCGTAGGGGGTATTGACCACTGCCACCAGCCGCGAGCGAGGAAAGGAC
The DNA here is from genome assembly GCF_054060575.1 of Thermostichus sp. MS-CIW-15. Taxonomy (NCBI): domain Bacteria; kingdom Bacillati; phylum Cyanobacteriota; class Cyanophyceae; order Thermostichales; family Thermostichaceae; genus Thermostichus; species Thermostichus sp. MS-CIW-15. The sequence continues at coordinate 24,867 of NZ_JBSSDI010000017.1, forward strand.
ACCCGTCCGTAAATGGAGAGACAAACCGTCAGGATCAGCACCAGGCCGATGGTCGCCAGCGTCCCTGCCGTCAGGGCCTGCTCCGAATTCCGCAGCGGACTCAACTTGTAAAACGGCCCCACCAGGAAGTACCCATGAGCCATGCCGATCTCCAAGCCGCGCAAAAAAGGAGAGAGGCCCTCCCGGTAGATGGGCAGGTTTTGCAGCAGCAGCAGGGTGAGATCGCCCCGGTTTACCGGCGTGTCCAAGTTGCCCACCTGCGGATCTGTGGCTCGCACCCAGCCCCCGTGCTGGAAGTCAAAGCCGCTGGCTGCCGCCCGCGCCCGGATGGCATGCCAGATGTGCCCCGCCAAAAACAGGATCCCCAAGACAAAGTGGGCTGTGGCCAACCAGGTGCGGCTGCTCACCACACCCATCTCGTCGGCAGCCAGCCCCAGCGGCCCGTAGAAAGCCACCGGATAGGCGATCTCGTTGACGCTGACAAAATAGGCCGCCAAGATGCCCATGTAGGCCAGGGCCCCCAGGCTGTAGGAGAGGTAGGCTTCGCCCGAGTAGATCAGCACCTGCTTGGCCCAGGCAAAGGGCCGTGTGGCTATGTGCCACCATCCCCCCAGCACACAGAGCAGGCCGACATAGATGTGCCCTCCCACCAGATCTTCCAGATTGTTCACGGCGGCCATGCCCTGCTGGCCCATGAGCGGCGTCAGGTAGGCAAAGATCCGCAGCGGATTGAGGGTGGGATCCGTAACTACGCGCACGCGGCCCAGTTGAGCATCGTACAGCCCTCCCCAGAAGAGCGCTTTGGCCACCAGCAACCAGGCCCCCAGCCCCAGCAGCAGCAGGTGGATCCCCAGGATGGTGGTCATCTTGTCGTCGTCTTCCCAGTCGTAGCCGAAAAACTCGGCAAAGGTTTCTCCCTTGGCCAGCACCTCCGGCCCCAAAAGGGCGTGGAAGATCCCTCCTGCCCCCAGCACCGCCGAGGCAATCAGGTGCAGAACGCCCACCACAAAAAAGGGATAGGGATCCGTGGCCACCCCCTCTGCATTCACGCCGATGCCCAACGTGGCCAAATGGGGCAGCAAGATCAGCCCCTGGCTGCCCATGGGCTGAGCCGGATCCCAGTGGGCCACCTCAAACAAAGTCATGCCGCCGGCCCACAGCATGATCAACCCCGCATGGGCCACGTGGGCCCCCAGCAGCTTTCCGGACAGATTCACCAAGCGAGCATTGCCCGCCAGCCAGCTCACCTGAGGGGATCCCTCAGCAGAGGTAGGCGATGAAGATAGAACTGCGCCAGTCATGACAAACTCCCACAGTATCCACAACAAGCTAAGAAACCGAGTTTGAGATTACAGATTGAAGAGTGTTTTGAGTTTGGCCGTCCACTCTTTAATTCGTTTTTCCGTCAGCTCCGGCTGATTGTCTTCATCCAGAGCAAGGCCGACAAACTCGCCGTTAACCACTCCCTTGGACTCATTGAACTCGTAGCCTTCTGTAGGCCAGGAGCCGACGTTTTTTCCGCCGCGCTCGGCAATTTTTTGGGCCAGGATCCCCATGGCATCTTGAAAGTTGTCGGGATAGCCCAACTGATCCCCAACTCCAAAATAGGCTACCGTCTTACCGGAAAAATCGATTTCATCCAAATAGGGGAAAAACCCATTCCAATCGGCCTGCAGCTCCCCGATATTCCAAGTTGGACAGCCGATGATTAAGTAGTCGTACCTATCAAAGTCCTCAACCGTGGCCTCGGCAATGTTGATCAAATCTACATTGTCTTCGCCCAGCTCTTTTTGGATCATCTCAGCGGCTCTCTCGGTATTTCCGGTTTGAGTGCCGAAAAATAGACCTACTTTTGCCATTGCTCCTACCTCGAAACTGCAAGTGCAAAGCTCAAAATCAGATGGCTAGATTGCCGTTAGGCCTGCTGCGCTGCAAGTTCTACTCTGCCGGTACGGAAATTGAACCCTCGCGCTTTCAGGGCATGGAACAGGTGGCCCTGAAGGAAGAAAAAGGCCAGCCAAAAATGGGCATTGGCCAGCCAAACCCTAGATGTGAGAGCTCCCCCTTGCTCAAAGAAGGGATAGCGATCCAAGCCCACCTGCAGCAGCGGCCCATAGAAAACTTCGGGATAGACCACTGGGTTAACGGCAACGAAATAGGCGGCAATAAATCCCATCAAGGCCAAAGCTCCCAAGCTGTAGGAAAGATAAGCTTCCCCAGACCAGATAAAAATCCGTTCTGCCCAGGCAAAAGGCTTGGTCGCGATATGCCAAACCCCACCTGCCACCAGGAGCAAGCCCAGCCAGAGGTGGCCGCCCACCACGTCTTCTAAAGTGTCCACCCCGGCGATCCAGTGGCGCCCTTCTATGCCCAACAGGTGGCCAAAGGGGTTCCAGTTGGGAGACACCAGGCGCACCTCTCCTGCCACCGGGTCGAACAAGCCGCCAAACACCACTGCCTTGAGCACCAAAAGCCAGGCTCCCAATCCCAGCAGCACCAGGTGGATCCCTAGGATGGTGGTCATCTTGTTTTTGTCTTGCCAGTCGTAGCTAAACAGGGGAAAGGCTTTGGGATCCAGCACCGCCGGCCCGCGCAGGGCATGAAAAATGCCGCCAAACCCCAAAAAGGCAGAGCTGATGAGGTGGATCGCTCCCACCGCAAAGTAGATATCCGTATCCAGGACTTCCCCGCCGGATCCCACCCCCAGCCCCAAGCTGGCCAGGTGGGGCAAGAGAATCAGCCCCTGCTCATACATCGGTCGGCTGGGGTCAAACTTGGCCAACTCGATCAGGGTCATCGCCCCTGCCCAGAGAACGATCAGCCCGGCATGGGCCACATGCGCCCCCAGCAGCCGGCCAGAAAGATCGGTCAAACGGGCGTTGCCCGCCCACCACGGGATCTGTTGTTGCGAGCTAGATCCCCCTTCTTGCTTGAGTGTCGTCGCTGTCATCTCCGCTCCTCTTGCGTTTCTAAACAAGCTTTTCTAGGAAAAGGCCAGAGACCTTGCCCCAGGCCCGCCTCTGGCCGCACGGACACATCCTTTCGAGACACGTAACCAACTGTTGAGAGTAAATCTCAACAGCGAGCTGTGACCTACTCTAGGCTTCTTGCAAACAAATATCAATGTCTTTAGAGTTAAGTTTTGTTAAGAGTCGGACTTGTATCCGCCCATAGCCCCACCTGGGGAAGCTGCAGATGGAAGCTGGCCCGCAGAGGGACGAGCCGGGCGATCCGGTGGCAGCCGGTGATAAAAATCTCTCCCTTCTTAAGATTGAGTCGCAATAGCTGGATTACAATCAAGCCAAAGTTGGCCAAGTCGAGGGCAAAGGAGTCGGAGGAGATGTCGAGGTATCTGAAGCTGTGGACGGGGATAGGGCTTTATGTTCTGGTCAGCGGGGCCGCTTGCGGGGAAACCCAAAAGGATCCCTCGGCTGCGGGCGGCGGGGATCCACCGGCCCTGAGCCAGGCTTCGCCTCAGCAGGCAGCTCAAATGAACCCGGAGTGTCGGCCTATCCCGGTGGATGGCGGCGGCGAGGGTGGGGAAGAAGGGGCAGGCTCTCGCCGGCCAGCCGTTGTGCTCTCTCCTGAGCAGCGGTTTCAGGATCGGCAGATTTTGCTCGACTTTGCCGATCAGGTGGTGATCCCTGCCTATGAGCAGTTGGTCGCCGATACCCAGGCCCTGTCTCAGGCCATCCAGGCCTTCGTGCAAGATCCCAATGCCCAGACTTTGCAAGCGGCTCGCCAGGCTTGGTCTGTTGCCCGCATCACTTGGGAGGAGAGCGAGGCTTTTGCCTTTGGGCCGGCGGCTTATTTGGGGCTGGATGCGGATTTGGACGAATGGCCCCTGAACGAGGTGGAGGTGCTGGAAGTTCTCAACAGCGGCGATCCCCTCACTCCAGAGACCGTGGCCGAGTTGGAAAGCGGGCAAAAGGGATTTCATGCCGTGGCCTTCTTGCTCTTTGGCGTGGATAACAACAAGTCTTTGCAAGACTTTACCGAGCGGGATCGGGAGTACTTGGCTGCCCTTGGCCCAGTTTTGGCGGATACGGCGGCAAAGCTGCTCAAAAGCTGGACAGAGGGAGTGCAAGGGCTGCCTGCTTTTCGCGAAGAATGGGTAAAAGCCGGCGAGGGCAGCAAGAGTTATCTCACGCTGCAAGCTGCTGCTGAAGAAATAGCCCAAGGTATTCTCGGCATGTTGGACGAGCTGGGCAAGGTCAAAATTGGCGAAGCCTTCGCCCAGCAAAATCCTTTTCTGCTGGAAAGTCGCTTTGCCCACCATTCGCTGCCGGAGTTCCAGGCCAATGTGCGCAGCGTTCAGTATGCTTACTTGGGCGGATTTAGAGATAGAAAAGGTCGTGGCCTGAGCCAATTTGTCCGGGACATCAATCCCAATTTGGATAGTCAAATTCAGTCGGAGTTACAAGCAGCGGCGGCGGCTCTCCAGGGGATCCCTGCCCCTATCGAAAAAAGCCTTTGCGATGCCAATGCCCGTGGATCTATTACTGCCGCTATGGAAAAAATTGAAGACGCTTTCGACAGCTTTGCTCAGGAAGTTGTGCCGCTCCTGCAGTAGTAAGAAAGTCCCAAAAGAGCTGAGTTGCCGATATTTTGATAGCCGATGCGTCGTCTTCTCCAGATTTTCATGCTGGGATTGGCCTCTCTTTGGGCGGCGAGCTTTCTGGCTTTCCCCGCTGCCCCAGAGGGATCTCAGCCATTGCCCCCTCGAGCGGGTGGCGAAACAACCCTTTGGAACCGCACCTCAACAGCCTACGAGCAGCCGGCTCCCAACTTGGATCCCCGCTGGGCCAGGTTGCATGCCCTGGGGGACATCGCCTTTGAGGCTCGCTTCGTCACCGCTCCGGCGCCTGTTAACCCCGGCCTTGGGCCTCTGTTCAACAACAACTCCTGCGCCGGTTGTCATGTTAAAAACGGCCGAGGTTTTCCTGACAAGGGGCAGCGGGTCGTCAGAGTCAGCCAGGTTGGATCCCTGGATAGAAGCGGGGATCCCCAGCCTTTTGGATGGGAGGCCATTGCTCCTCATAGCAACACTCCCCCTGTGGCCGGCATCGGCACGCAGGTTCAAGAAAAGGCCGTTCGGGGCTATCGGCCAGAGGCCAAGGTGGAGTTGCACTGGGTAGAGCAGACCAGAGAGTACGCCGACGGAACTCCCTACAGGCTGCGTTCTCCTGTTGTAAAGCTGTTAACTTTGGAGGGATCGCCCATCGATCCTGTCCTCATCTCCCTGCGGATCCCCCAGCCGGTGTTTGGAGCGGGCCTACTGGAGGCCGTTCCCGCTTCTAGGATCCTGGCAGCAGCCGATCCTGACGACGCCGATGGGGATGGCATCTCTGGCCGCCCCAACTTGGTTTGGGATCAAGAGCAGCAGCGTCTGGTGCTGGGACGGTTTGGTTGGAAAGCCAATACCCCCAACCTCAGGCAACAAACTGCGGCCGCCTACGCCAACGACATGGGTGTCACGAATCCTCTTTTTCCGGCCGCGGATGGCAGCCAAGATATCGACGAGGCCACTCTCCAAGCGACAACCGTTTACGTGCAAACCCTGGCCGTGCCTGGCCGCGCCCTTTGGCAGGATCCCCAAGTTCAGCGAGGGGAAAAGCTCTTCGTCCAAGCCCAATGCGCCAAGTGTCACCGACCAGAGCTACAAACCGGCATTCATGAGATCCCTGCCCTGGCCAACCAAGTCATCCACCCCTACACCGATTTGCTGTTGCATGACATGGGCGAAGGACTAGCAGATGGCCGCGCTGACTTCGAGGCCACGGGCCGAGAATGGCGCACCCCCCCTTTGTGGGGCATCGGCTTGTCGCAGACAGTTCTGCCCTCCTCCGGCTATTTGCACGATGGCCGCGCCCGCAGCCTCGAGGAGGCCATTCTCTGGCATGGGGGAGAAGCTGAACGCTCCCGCGAGATCTTTAAAAATATGGCTGCTGAAGACAGAGAAGCCCTGCTCTATTTTCTTCGATCCCTCTAGAGCTCTGCCCATTTCCGCAGCAGGTTCGCGTAAACTTTGGAGATCAAATCAAAGTGGCGTGTCTTGCCCGATTCCTGAAACATCTGCTGCCGCACAGTCTGTAAATCAAAGAGGATCTCGCGTTCTTGCGGATCCCTAATTAGGCTTTGAACCCAACTGACGGCAGCATAGCGGATCCCACGGGTTACAGGCTCAACTCGGTGCAAGGTGGAAGCAGGATAGAGAATCAAAGCACCCGCCGGCAGCTTGTAGGCTTGCTCCCCCTCGCTACTCTCGATCTTCAGCTCACCGCCATCATAGTCTTCAGGGGCACTTAGAAATAGCGTAAAGGAAATATCCGTGCGCATCAGCTGATGCCGATCGAGCATCAGCGCATCGTCGGTATGAGTGCCATAGGACATTCCCGCTTCGTAGCAGCTAATTAAAATGGAATGAATGAGCTTGGGCCGGGCAGCCATCTGGAACAACAAATTACGCTCTAGAGCTGCCAAGATAATCTCCTCTATCTTCCGTTGCTGAAGGGATCCCTTTGGCATTTGCCTATTGTTTTTGACAAGCCTGGCATTCCAGCCTGCCGTCAGAGCACCATCCACAAATTCAGCATCGGCTATGAGGGACAGAATCTGTTGCAATTCTGCTAAACTAAGAACATCGCCAATACACAAGATCATTATCAACCTCTAAAAAGCAAAATACATGACACCTTCTACACTAGCAAAACAAGCCTTATGAAAATCATGCCTACTTCGAGCATCCCTCGGAAACCTTAAGCATCTAGCAGAGAAAGTAGAGATCTTTTGCCCTATGCAGCCACCTTCTGGTATTCGACAAAAAGAGCTCTGCGAGCTATTGGGCTTAGACTACAAGGCTGTTGCCACCGAGGCAAAGCGTCTGGGCTTGAGCACACATGCCTATCTGCAACAGAAAACAGGTTGGATCCTGAAGGATGAACTCTATTATCCGCCCGGCACTACCTTTGACAAGTCAGCAGATGGCGAGTCAGTAGGGTCGTCCCCTACCCCCTCAGAGGATTTGTCCTCTAGCAGCAAAATCAATTCCAGAAAAAGGAAAGACATCCTCTCACTGCTGTTGTTGCTTGTTGTCCTGTTAGCTGCCATCTTGCTGGCCCGTCGCTTAGATCCAGAGGCAACTCGAGAATTTATAGCAAAACTAGGCCCCTGGGCACCCCTTGCCCTGATTGGATTACGCTCCCTGAGTATTATTATTCCTGCCATACCCAGCACCCTTTACTCCATCTTGGCAGGAGCCCTCTTTGGATTTGGATCGGGAATCCTTTACATTGCAATTGCTGATTTTATCTCTTGTACACTTAACTTCTACCTAGCCAGAAAGTTTGGTAGAGACCTAGTACAGCGAGTAGTTGGGCGACAATGGATGTACAAAGTCGATGCCCTTTCAGCTAACTATCTGGAAAACAATATTTTTCTTACAGCTGGTTTTTTAATGACGGGCCTATTCGACTTTGTCGCCTACGCCGCCGGCCTAACCCAAATAAAATGGCAGAACTTTCTTCTCGCCCTAGCTTTGGGCATTGCCGTCTCTACACCCCCAGTAGTGGCTCTGGGGGCAGGGATCCTAGAGCAGGGAAGGTGGCTGCTGGGCTTTGCTTTGCTGGGAATGTTTGCTTTGGCGATGTTAAGCGGCTGGCTGAGTAAAAGGCGGCGTTCTTAACTTGCCTTTGATAAAGTCAGAACAAAAGCAAGGTCAGCAGTGGCTTCTAACTCATGGGGAACATTTGCCGAAATTAAGACAAATATGCCCGGAGATAGAGAGATCTTCTCACCTGCAAGGGTTAAGACTCCAGTTCCTTCAATGACGTGGAGAGTAGCGTCCCTTGTGGAGGTATGCTCGGAAATACTTGTGCCTCCCGCCATACAGAAAAGAGTATGTTGGCAGACTTCACTTTTCCAAATGATCTTGCTGAGAACTCCTTCCACAGAATAAGCAATGTGATCTTTGAGCTGCAAAAAAGGTGACTCAGGGGAGACAAGAGACATCATTAAGCCTCCTTCTTGGCAATCAGTATGATGTAGCCTAGGTTATTTCGATATCGGCTAAAGATTTGCTTCATAGATAAGATCCGCTGCCGGATTACAGGACGTGTAAGCACATTCCACACCATAGTTAAGAGCGTCGGCAATCCTTCCTCTGTAGCAATAGCAACGGGATTGAGCAAAGTTAAGGGGCCGGTGGCATACTGGACAACCGTAAGATTTGCTTGCTGAACAGTTGCAAGCCAGCTGTCAGTAGATAAAGGATTGGCATTGACATGGATTACGGAGGATAACTCCTTGCGGATAGCGTCGCTGTTGGATCCCTCAACTCGCAGCTCATGGCTGAGGAACTTACCCCCTGGCTTGAGGCAATTGTAAATCCCTGACAAAATCTTAGATTTTCCTGCATCGGACTGCATTGTTAAAATAGCTTCCGCCAAGACATAGTCAAATTTCTGATCGATTTGATCTAGGTGAAAGATATCGCCCTCGAGGATCTCAACTTGGCCGGCTAGCCCTGCTGCAGAAACATTAGCGCGAGTGCGAGCAATGTTATCTGGATTTTTCTCAATGCCGGTAACATGTATGCCATAGCGCTTTGCCAATCGAATAGCCGTGTAGCCAAGGCCTGAGGCAAGTTCCAGCACAGTTTCTCCTCGACGGAACTCGGCAAACTTGAAGAGCCGTTCGGTAGCGCCAAAGCCCCCCGGTCGAAGTGCCTTTTTACCTGCCGCAGCCAGTACCTGGTGTCCAGGTGCATTTTTTGAGTCCAGCTTAGACATAGGTAACTCCAAAGCTTTGCAGAATTGGGAAATATAGCATGGAGCAGATAGTGAAGACTTCTTTACTACTGATCAATCCATCCTCCTTCCGAAGTTGGTTTGCTAAGTGCTGCTATTGTACCCCTTGAGCCCTTAACAGGCTGTACCCTGTGGCCATCTGTTTTGAGCTTGGCTGTGAGCACCTCATCACCTTCTATAATGAGAGATGCCCACAGCCGCAAAGAAAAACTTATTTTTCTCAGCTATTCGAAAAATCGAATAATATTAGAGAAGAGGAAAAGTTGAGGGGATGAACTTTTTTGGCCATCCTGCTCTTCCCAAATTCTTCTCTCAACCAGAATCCAATACCGACCTATTTTTTGATAACGATCTTCGTAGATCATCTTTGCTTGAGTTTTTTCTCCAGTTCCTGGGCTACAATACTCAGCAGTGTAGTGAGTGGGTAGGTAGCCCTCACCTGTATCGTAAAACTCTTGAACTGAGACTGTAATTGTCCGATTGGCAAGATGGCGATGTACCATTTGAATGTGCTTGCCCTGAACCCAGTACCTATCGGTAGAAGATAAGCCCGAAACAAGAACTTCAGTGATGTCTGAATTTTGTGGCTCTCCATAGGCAAAGGTGTGGCCACCGTGTTCCTCGTCGAAGGAATGACGAACGCGATGCACCATGACTTCCCACATCTGTTCCCGTATTTTCTGGCGGATCTCCTCGTCCTCGACGCCGGCAACATCGATCTTCATGTTGCGGTCAATACTCACAACTCCTGAGAAGGAGAGGCTGCTGTCACCTTCTTTGGGAAAGTAGGTTATCTCAGCTCGGTAGCCAGGAAAGTCTTTGTCCCAGGTGTAGCGATTCTCAAAAGCCTCCTTGAATAGCTCTCGGGCCGGAGCTTGCTGTGCTGCCATAATCTCCTCCTTAATGAGAAGTTTTACTATTTAAATCCTAGTAGAGGCTGATGGCTGGCCTTGGGATTTTAAGGTTTCCTTATGACTGGCCACCCGCTCAGCTCTCTTGTTCTCGAAGTTTCTCGAAGTTCTTGGCGGTTACCGATGGGCAGGAAGGCGGAACCTCAATCCTTCACTTGGCCTGAGGGGAGCCTTGAAGTTAATGAAAACCATTGGCAAGGCGCTGTCCACTGGCAACAGAGGGAGAGAGCTAAGCTAAAGCTCGGCGCTGTTGGCCTTTTGGCGACAAGCTGGCAGGAAGAGAGTCTGCTTTCTCAACTCACTCCATGTCCAAAATCCAACCCCTGAACCCAGAGCGGATCGCCCAGATGGCCGCGGGAGAGGTGATCGACTCGCTGGGGGCTGCTCTGCGAGAATTGCTGGAAAATGCCCTCGATGCTCAGGCCACCCGCATTCAGGTGGAGATCTGGCCCAGCCGCTGGCAGGTGCGGGTGGCCGATAACGGCCAAGGGATCCCCGCTTCGGAGCTGGAGCAGGTGGCCCGTCGCCACACCACCAGCAAGTTGGACGGTTGCAGCCTGGGGTTTCGGGGCGAAGCCTTGCACAGCCTGGCCCGGCTGGGATCCCTGACCATTCAGACCCGCCACGCTGACGATGCCCACGGCTGGCTGGCCACCTACGACCGCCAAGGGGAGCTGGCCCACCAGCAGCCGGCAGCCACTGCCTTGGGAACGGTGGTGACGGTGGCGGATTTGTTTGCCGATTGGCCCTTGCGCCGCTGCTCCCTGCCCCAGACTCGCCCGCTCTTGACGCTGGTGCAGAATGCGGCCTTGGCCCATCCTTGGGTCAGTTGGCAGGTGCGCCAGGAGGGGCAACTGTTGCTCAGCCTGTGGCCAGGCCAGTCTCTGCAAGATCTGCTGCTACAAGTGTTGCCGCAGGTGGATCTTTCGGATCTGCGCTATCAGCGGATCCAGGAGGGGGATAGCGATTGGGAAGTGGTGCTGGGCCTGCCGGATCGCCTGCATCGCCCCCGCCCCGATTGGATCCGCGTGGCCGTCAACGGGCGCTTTGTGCAGATGCCGGAGTGGCAACGGCTGATCCAGTCAGTCTTTCAGCACACCTTGCCTCGCCACCGCTACCCGCTGGTGGTGGTGCATCTGCGCTTGCCACCTGAGCAGGTGGACTGGAATCGCCATCCTGCTAAGAGTGAGCTCTATCTACAGGATCCGGAGATCCGACAGGAGCAATTGCGCCAGCACTTGCACGCTCTTCTGCAATCGGGATCGGAGCAAGCCAGCCGCCGCTCGCTGCATCTCATCCGGGCTAGCGAGGCCAAGTCGGTCTACAGGGTTACCTCAAGTCCCAAAAGCCCAGATCCAGCTCCCTCTGGCCAGCCGTCTACCCCCCTACCTCCTCTAAAGGCCCTAGCCCAGCTCTACCGCACCTACATCCTGGCGGAGCACCCTCAGGGGCTGTGGCTGGTGGAACAGCACCTGGCCCACGAGCGGGTGCGCTACGAGTACATCCAACGGCATTGGCAGCCGGTGGAGCTGCAGACGCCGGTCATGCTGGAGGGATTATCCTCCCAAGCGGTGGAGCAGTTGGAGCAGTTGGGCCTGGAGCCGGAGCCTTTTGGCCCCAACACCTATCTGATGCGCCGCCTGCCGCTGGCCTTGTGGTCGGAAGATCCGGAGGAGGTGCAGGGATCCCTCCGAGAATTGAGCCGCTGCGCTGACCTGGAAGCGGCCCAGGTGGCGGTGGCCTGTCGTGGCGCCCTGCGCAACGGGATCCCCCTGACCCTGGAGCAGATGCAACAGTTGCTGGAAGCCTGGCAGCGCACCGCCAATCCCCACACCTGTCCCCATGGCCGGCCAGTGTATCTGGCTCTGGCCGAAAAAGATCTGGCCCGCTACTTTCGTCGCCGCTGGGGGATCTGCGACCGGCCCATCTCTGACCCCAAGCTGGGATCCTGGTGGGAGCTGGAGCCGCTGGGGGATAGGTTTGCTGCCCAAGTGCGGCGCTCGAGCAGCGCTTCTGCGCCGGATCCCAAGGACGAGACCCGCTCCGCCCCACTATAATCGGGGGTGTCCAACTGCTGAACCCCCCATGGCCTCTTATCTCAAACTCAAAGCCCAAGAAGAGACCTGGCTACAGCGCCATGCTCGCCCGATCTTGGCAACCTTGGCGGGCTTGGGATCCCTGTTGACGGCCTACCTTACCTACACCAAGCTGACCGATCAACCTGCCGCTTTCTGCACAGGAGATGGGGGGTGTGACCTGGTGCTCTCCAGCCGTTGGGCAGAGTTTTTGGGGATCCCGACGGCAACAGTTGGCCTACTGGGGTTTCTGGCCGTTTTGGCCTTGGCGGTTTTGCCGGATGGCATCCCGCTGGTGAAGCGGTGGCGCTGGCCGGCCCTGTTTGGCCTGGTTTCCGCCATGACCGCCTTCGAGATGTACATGCTTTACCTGATGGTGGCGGTGCTGCGGCAGTTTTGTCTGTATTGCACCACCGCCATAGTCTTGGTGGCGGGGCTGTGGGCGGTAACCCTGCTGGGCCACCGCTGGCTGGATTGGGGCAAGCTGGCCTTCAGCTATATTCTCGTAAGCTTTCTCACCTTGGTGGCCACCATTGGGGTGTATGCCAACCAAGTTCCCCCACCCAGCCCCCTGGCGGCAGGGTTGGCGGCCCACCTGCGGCAGATCGGCGGCACCATGTACGGGGCCTATTGGTGCCCCCATTGTCAGGAGCAGAAGGAGCTGTTTGGGTCGGCTTTTGAACAGGTGCCCTACGTGGAATGCTCCCCCAACGGCCCCGGTACGCCCCAAGCCCAAGAATGCACAGAAGCGGGGATCACCAGCTATCCCACCTGGATTATTAACGGCCGCACCTACGTGGGGCTGCGCTCGCTGGAAGCCTTGGCGGCAGCTTCTGGCTACTCCTTTGAGCCCGGCGAAGGACAGTAGTTCTGATACATTTACGCTGAACACTGCTGAACATCACTGTTCAACTATGCAGCGATAGCATTCTGCTTGTTTCCATTCGCGTTAGCGGGACGGAGTCCAACCAGAATGGCGGTATCCCGCAAAGCTTTGAGTAGAATACCCAAAGCGCAGTTTCCGTGTCGTCTTACTACCAATTTTCTGCTTTGCTTTGGCTACCATGTTGGCAGACTCGAAAGTAAACAGAAAGATCAACTGGTAGTAATCCGTACTGAACATATTATACATTATTTTCAGTATAGTTGAGCCTATTATTGACTAGAGTCATGCTCCGGCGGCGGTGGCAAGAAAAGATGTACGCGGTTGCGCCCCGCCTGCTTGGCCTGGTAGAGGGCCTCATCTGCCTTCTGGAGAGCGGCCTCAGGTGCTAGGGGGCCATCTTCGCTGAGGACGATCCCGCCAATGCTGATGGTGACAGGCAGGCTGCGCTGGGGCGCAACCTCAATTGGCCGGCTGGCGATGACCCGGCGCAGAGACTCGGCGTAGCGGTGGCAGCGGGCGGGGTTGAGCCCAGGGGTGACGCAGACAAATTCTTCGCCGCCGTAGCGGTAGAGCAGGCTGGAGGGGCGCAGTTGATTGTGCAGCCGCCCAACGATGGCCTGCAACACGCAGTCGCCGATATAGTGGCCGTAGGTGTCGTTAACCTGCTTGAAGTAATCCACATCCATCATCAGCAGGCAGAGATAGCGATAGCGGGCTTGCTCACGCGGCCCCACCTGTTTGAGCAAATGTGGCAACGCCTGGTCGAGGGCGCGGCGGTTCAAGGCACCGGTCAAGGGATCCGTCAAAGACAGAGACTCCAACAGCTCGTTGCGGGCCCGCAGTTGCCGGTTGGCCTGAGCCAAAGCTTGGGTAAGCCGCTGCAGGCGCAGCCCCGCCCGCACCCGTGCCCGCAGCTCCTCAGGATCGATCGGCTTGGCGATAAACTCATCTGCCCCTGCATCCAGTCCCTGCACCCGATCCTCAACTTCGGAGCGGGCGGTGAGCAAGATGAAATAGATGAACTGTCCGGCGGGCAAGTTTTTTAGACGGCGACACAACTCCACTCCAGACAAACCCGGCATGACCCAGTCGCAGATGATCAAATCCGGCCATTCGCTTTCATCCAGGGTCTGCAGGTGCTCCCAGGCCAACTGGCCGCTTTCCCAGCTTTCCACCCGGTAGTTGGAGCTTTTGAGGACTTCGCCGATGTAACGACGGTTCACCGGGTCATCGTCGATGACCCAAATGCAGGGAACCTGAGCCGGCACCTGGCTCCACGAAACTTCCTCCAAGGGCAAGGACTCCGCCCCGCCAACGCGAGCAGAAGGCAGTCTGGAGGAAGACCCCCAGCCTTCGAGTTCAGCTGACAACATCAAAAGAAAGCTAGAAAGCTCTGATACGGTGAATAATGCCGATCCTATCCCCAAAGGCTAGCTGCAGCTAGAGCTGGGAGTGGCCAGGCAAGCCGGATTGGTGGGCCGTTCGCCCAGGCCAAGGTGCAACGCTTCCACAAACTGTCGCACCCGGATTGGGTCGATGAGGGGAAAGGGATCCGCATAGCCCGCTGGCATGCCGGCGGAACGGGCCGGCCGTTTCAAAGAACTGGCCACAATCACGCCATCCGCGTGGCGGATGAGGTTGCCGATGTTTTCGGCGGTGGCTCCTGAGCCAATCAACAGAGGTACCTGAGGGGCGACTTGGCGGGCCAGCTTCAGATCTTTCAGAAGAGGCGGCTTTCCGGTGGCCCAGCCAGAGAGAACGATGGCATCGGCCAGGCCGCGCTCCACCGTGTCGGCGATGGCCGCCTCCAGGCTGATGGGACTCAGGGGCTGGGCGTGCTTCACCAGCACATCGGCAAAGATCTTGATGTCGGCCCCCAGCTCGCGGCGGTAGCGCAGCAGGCGGTGGGCATTTCCCTCGATGATGCCCTGGTCGGTCACCATCGCCCCGCAGAGGACATTGACCCGGATAAACTGGGCCCCCACACAGGCGGCAATGGCTAGGGCGCTGTAGCCATCGTTGCGCAAGACGTTGATCCCGATGGGCAGGGAAACCAGCATCTTGATCCGCTGCACCACCACGGTCATGGCGCTCACCACCGCCGCATCCACCCGCTCCTTGGCAAAGGGGGCATCGTAAAAGTTCTCGACGAGGATCCCGTCCACGCCTCCTGCCGCCAGGGCGGTAGCGGCCTGTTCTGCCTGCGCGATCACCCACTCCAAGTCCCCTCCCCAACGGGGCGAGGTGGGCAGCGGCAACAGATGAACCACCCCAATAACCGGATGGGGGGTTTTGAAAAGATGTTGCAGCAGAGTCACCGGCAAGTTCCCTCAGGGATCCATAACAATCTTACGCCCGGATTGGATCCCTGTCGGCATTCTCTCCGGGGAGGAAGGGGCGGGATTCCTGGCAGCGGCCAGGCCGCGCAACAGGCGGGGAACTAGGCTTGGCCCTTCATAGACCCAGCCTGTATAGACCTGGAGCAGGCTGGCCCCGGCCTCCAGTTTCTCCATGGCATCGGCCAGGGTGAAGATGCCCCCCACTCCAATAATCGGCAATTGCCCCTGAGTGGCCTGGTGAATGTAGCGGATCACCTGGGTGGAGCGCTGCCGCAGGGGGGCGCCGCTGATGCCGCCGGCTGCCGCGGCAAGGGGCCCCAGCCCTGGCAGGAAGCGGGTTTTCAGGTTGTCGCGGCGCAGGGTAGTGTTGGTGGCTACAAGCCCCGCCAGTCTGTAGGCTTGGGCCAGCTCCAGGATGGCGTCAATTTCTGGCCAATCTAGGTCAGGGGCAATCTTCACCAAAAGGGGCTTCTGTCCGCGATTTTCCCCCTGCAACGTCGCCAGGATGGGCGCCAACTGCTCGGCAGCCTGCAGGGATCGCAATCCCGCTGTGTTGGGGGAGCTGACGTTGACCACAAAATAGTCTCCTAGCTCCCGCAACAGACGAAAGCTGGCCAGGTAGTCAGCCGCCGCCTCCTCCAGGGGGGTGGCCTTCCCTTTGCCCAGGTTGATGCCGATGGGAATGGGACGTTGGCGCAGCCGGCGCAGCCGTTCGGCCAGAGCTGCCGCCCCCTGGTTGTTGAAGCCCATGTGGTTGAGAGCAGCCCGATCCTGGGGCAACTGGAACAGGCGCGGCTTGGGGTTGCCCGGCTGAGG
The DNA here is from genome assembly GCF_054060575.1 of Thermostichus sp. MS-CIW-15. Lineage (NCBI taxonomy): Bacteria > Bacillati > Cyanobacteriota > Cyanophyceae > Thermostichales > Thermostichaceae > Thermostichus > Thermostichus sp. MS-CIW-15. Next base: position 40,701 of record NZ_JBSSDI010000017.1, read on the forward strand.
CCCAGGAGTGACGGTGCCCACCTCCACAAAGCCAAAGCCCAAACTGGGCCAGACGCCCACAGCTAGGCCATCCTTGTCAAAGCCTGCGGCCAGGCCAATGGGATTGGGGAAGGTGAGGCCCCAGAGCCGTACTTCCAGCCGCGGATCCCGATAGCAGAACAGGCGCTCCAAAAGAGCCAGGATCCCGGTGGCCTGGGTGGCGTCCAGCCACTCCAAGGCGCGCAAGAGCCCCACCTTAACCGTTTCCGGGTCAGCCCTCAGGCCCGAAAAAATCAAGGGCCGCAGCACATCTCGGTACAGGTTCACAGCAAAGACTCGCTCCCAAGCTGTCACCCCTCTTGTTGATCTTCCCCAAAAAACAGGGGCCTGCAAAAGTCTCCTCTGCAGGCCCCCGCTTTTGAGCTTAGGCGGGAACTGGCCCGGCCAAGCCGAGCACCACCGGCCTAAAGACTCTTAGCCTTCCGGCTCAAACACTTTCAAGTCGACGATCTGCCCGCCCTTGAAGGTCCAGTGGGCAAAGGTTCCGGCCACGTCTCCGTTCTCGTCGAAGTTCAGCGAGCCGGAAGCGCCAGTGTAGTCAATGTCCTCCCCTTTCTTGAGTAGCTCCACTGCCTTGGCCCACTCTCCTGGCAGGATCTCGGTGCCGGGGGGATTGGCCACTTGCCGCAGAGCATCGCGGATGGCGGTGCCGTCGGCGCTGCCGGCCTTTTGAATGGCCAGAGCCAAGACAAAAGCGGCATCGTAGGCCGTGTCGATGTAGGGGGTGGGGGGCAGCTCCCCGTAGGCAGCTTTGTAGGCTTCAGCAAAGATTTGGTAGGCTTTGCTGTCGGTCAGAGCCTGGGGCGAGGTGCCGATGGATCCCTCTAGCTTGTCCGCCCCCACCTGGGTGGCCAGATCGGGAGAGCGCATGCCATCTGTGAAGACAAAGCGGTCAAATAGCCCCCCTTCCAAAGCCTGCCGCAGGATGATCGCGCCGTTTTCGGGATACCCGATCAGCACCAGCGCCTGGGGATCCCCTTCCTTGAGCTGATCCAGCTCGCCGCGGTAGGAGGCTTGGCCGGGTTCGTAGGGAACCGACTTGGTAATGGTGCCGCCCCGCTTTTCAAAGGCGGCCTTGAAGCTGTCGGCCAGCCCCTTGCCGTAGTCGTTATTGATGTAGATGATGGCCAGGCGCTCCAGGTTTTCTTCGCGGGTAATTTGCGCCAGGGCTACCCCTTGGAAGGCATCGGAGGGAACGGTGCGGAACAAGAAACCATTGTCGTCCAGGGTGGTGATGGTGGGAGCGGTGGAAGCTGGCGAAATTTGCGGAATCTTGCTGGGAACCGTGACTGTCGTGGCCACCGGAATGGTAACGCCACTGCCCAAAGCGCCAACAATGGCGGCCACCTTCTCCACGTTCACTAGCCGCTTGGCCGCATCAATAGCCGGCTGGGCTGAGGTTTGGTCATCCGCCTCCACCACTTGGATTGGGGATCCGAGGACGCCGCCAGCGGCGTTAATCTGATCCAGAGCCAGCTTGATGCCCTTGAGGCAGTTTTCCCCATAGGCCTGCAGGTCGCCCGTCAAAGACAGCAGCGCTCCTATCTTGATCGGGGCTTTGGCTGCTTGCTGAGCTGTGCTTGGCAGCAGGGTGGTGGCCAGTGCTGCTGCTGTCAGGGCTGCCGCCGTCGCGAAGGCCCGCCGGGTCAGTTTGTGCATGGGAGACATAACCAAGAACCTCCAATGAGCTCCAATGAGGGAATAAAACTGCAATTCTCAAAGGTCGATGGTATAGAAGTAGACGTTAGCCCACCTCAAAGGGTTCCCTCCAAGAGCCAACCCAACCCCTGCCAGGGGGCTTCTTGGCAAGCCTATCGGCGAGTTTGGTTAAATAAGCTTCTTTACCCTACGACGAAAGCTCATAAAATAGTGAATCTACTAGGGAATGGAGCTTTCCCAGGGTAGCGGTGTGATCGTTATTGACAACATCTCCAAACAGTTTGGCGGCGTCAATGCCCTAGATCACTGTTCCTTCCGCATCGAAGCTGGTCGGATCACGGGCTTGATTGGTCCCAACGGGGCGGGGAAAACAACTCTTTTCAACATCATTGCCGGTTTTATTCGGCCCAATAGCGGACGCATCTGGCTAGATGGGGAAGACGTCACGGGCTTGCCTCCCCACCAGTTGTTTCAACGTGGGCTGGTGCGCACCTTCCAGATCCCGCGGGAGTTTGGCCGCATGACCGTTCTGGAAAACTTAATGGTTGTTCCTCCCCATCAGGCTGGAGAAAACCTATTTAACGCCTGGTTCCGCTGGCAGCGAGTACAGCGGCAGGAGCGCCAGCTTCAGGCTCGGGCTGAAGAAGTTTTGGAACGGCTCAACCTCATCCACCTGCGCGATCAACTGGCGGTCAACCTTTCCGGCGGGCAAAAGAAGCTGCTGGAGCTGGGACGTACCCTAATGGCGGACGCGCGGGTCATCCTCTTGGACGAGCCGGGGGCTGGGGTCAACCGCACTTTGCTGGCAGACCTAATCCGCTTTATCGAGTACCTTAACCGCGAGCGCGGCTGCACCTTCTGCATCATCGAACACGATTTGGATCTGGTGACCCGCCTCTGCCACCACGTGGTGGTCATGGCGGGGGGGAGGGTGCTGACTCAGGGATCCATGCAGGAGATCAAGCAAAACCCAGCCGTGCGGGAGGCCTATTTGGGATCCATCGCTTTAGCAGATGCCCTCAGCTCGGAACCGGCCTCCACCCTCTCGCCGGAGGGATCCCCGCCATGACCCCCTTGCTCGAGATTCAAGATCTCTATAGCGGCTACCGCGGCGTGGACATCCTCAAAGGGATCCGCCTCAAGGTCACTCCAGGCCAAATTGTAGTGATCATCGGCCCCAACGGGGCGGGCAAATCGACAGTGCTCAAGTCTCTTTTTGGATTGGCCACCGTCCGCTCGGGCCGAGTGCTGTTCCAAGGTTCTGACATCACGCATCTTGCTGCCGAGCAACTGGTGCGGCGGGGGATCGGCTTTGTGCCTCAGACCAACAATGTCTTTCCCTCCCTCACCGTCGAGGAAAACCTGGAGATGGGAGCCTTTATCCGGCGCGACGACTACACTGCCCAACGGGAGCGGGTTTACGAGCTGTTTCCGCCCCTGAAGGAGAAGCGAAAGCAAGCGGCGGGATCCCTCTCCGGCGGGCAGCGGCAGATGCTGGCCATGGGGCGGGCGCTGATGGCGGAGCCGCAGCTGTTGGTGTTGGACGAGCCGACAGCCGGCCTGTCGCCGCTGTATGTCGAGCAGACCTTTGCCCTCCTGCAGGAGATCAACCGCCGCGGCGTCAGCATCCTAATGGTCGAGCAAAATGCCAAGCAGGCCTTGGCTATAGCGGACTGGGGCTACGTCCTCTCCATGGGAGAAAACCGCTTTGAGGATACCGGCCCCAACCTATTGCACAACCCCGAGGTGTTGGAGCTATTTTTGGGCGGCTGAGGCCCTCACCCTCGGGGAGAGGGGAGCTAAGCAGAGCCGGCCAGTTGCAGTTGGCGCAGTTGGGCTGCCTGCTTGAGAAGGGCTTCCACAAAGCCCATTGCCTCCTGGGCGGAGTGGCCGGCAGCCAGTTGGGCCAATTCTTCCCGGCGCTCCCCTTCTCTCAGCGAATCCACCCGCACGCAGGTTCGCCCTTCTTGCACCACTTTGTAAACCCGCAGGTGGTGATCGGCTAGGGCGGCAACCAGGGGCTGGTGGGTAACGCAGAGAACTTGGTGGCTACGGGCAATCTGGTGCAGTTTGGCGGCGATGGCCTGCGCTACCTTGCCGGATACGCCAACGTCGATCTCGTCGAAGACCAGAGTAGCCACCGGATCGACGCGGCTGAACACCGCTTTTAAGGCCAGCAGAAAACGGCTCATCTCGCCGCCGGAGGCAATGTCGGCCAGCGGCTGCAGGGGCTCGCCGGGGTTGGGGCTAAACCAAAAGCTCACCTGATCCACCCCTTCGGCGGTGGGGGATCCGGCTTGGATCTGCACCTGGAACTGCACACCGCTCATCCCCAGGGGCCCAAGCTCCTCCACGAGAGCCTTTTCCAGTTGGTGGGCCGCCTGCTGCCGCAGATGCGAGAGCATCTGGCAGTGGCGCTCCAGCTCCTGGGCTGCCTGGTCTAGCCGCGCCTCTAGTTCCTCCAAGTCGGTGCTCTCGTCCCGCAGTTGGGCCAGCTCTGCCTTGAGCCGCTCCGCGTGGGCCATCACCTCGGCCAGGGTGGGGCCGTATTTGCGGCAGGCCTGTCGCAGTTGGGCTAGGCGCCGTTCAATTTTGCTTAGCCGACTGGGATCCGCCTCCAGGGTCTCGCCGTAGCGCAGCAGCTCCCGCCCCGCCTCCTCCACCTGAACGAGGGCGCTGCTGACCATCTCGACTAGGGGAGTTAGGTCGGGATCCCGCTGGGCCATGCTCTGCAGCAGACGCTCGGCTTGGGCCAGGAGATCGGCAATGGCCGGCGAGCCGCTGTCATTTTGGTAGAGCAGTTGGTGAGCGGCATAACTCTGCTGCTGCAGTTCCACGCGGTGGGCCAGGCGCTCCCGCTCCCGCTCCAATTTGGTCAGCTCGTCAGGATCCTCCAGGCGCAGGGCAGCCAGTTCTTGGGCTTGCAACTCTAGGAGATCTAGCCGCTGCAGCCGCAGGTGTTGGTTTTGCTGGCGGGAGGCTATCTCTGCTTTGAGCTGGCTCCAGGTTTGGTAGCAAGCTGCCACCTCTGAACGCAGGCGCAGCAGCTTTTCGCCGCCAAAGGCATCCAGCCAGCGGCGCTGGGTTTGGGGAGACTGGAGTTGGCTTGTCTGGCCCTGGGCGGTGATCTCCACCAGTTGGGAGCGCAGGCTGAGCATCTGAGCCTTGTTCACGAGCACCCCATTGACTCGCAGGCGGCTGCTGAGCTTGCCGTTGCGCATCACCAGCTCGCGGCTGCAGACCAGGCCTTCTTCCAAAGGTTCAATTTGCTCTTGCTCTAGCCAGGCCTCCAGCGCGGCCGTAGGCTGGAAAATGGCTTCCACCAAGCCCCGATCGCTGCCGCTGCGCAGAGCGCGAGCCGGTCCCCCGAGGGCGGCATCGAGGGCATCGAGAATGATAGATTTGCCCGCCCCTGTTTCTCCGGTGAGCACGTTCAGCCCCGCCCGAAAGGGAATCTCCAAGTACTCGATCAGGGCGAAGTTCTCGATCCGCAACAGGCGCAACATAGGGATCCCGTTGGCCTTCCTGTCTTAGGTTAGCCCACCTGCCGACTTAGGCGGAACGGGGGAAGAGCAGCTTCAAGGGGTGGCCTCCGGCGTCTCCTCTGTTCTAGCAGCGGTATCGGCAAGCGGCTCGGAGGTAGCGGCTGAGGCATTGGGTGTATTAGGCGCTACCTCTGCCTCCTGGAGAGAGGCGGAGGGTTCGAGCTCGGCTTTTGGCTCTGTGGCGGTGGGCTCGGGGGCAGCGGCAGCGGCTTGGGCAGCCTCTTTTTGCTGTTGCCGCTCGTAACGGCGTCGTTTGATCCCCTCATCCACCCACACGTACACCAGACTGAGAAGGGAGAGCCCCGCCGTTCCAATTAAAACCCAGAGTAGAGTGTTGTCTATCGTCATGAGTGAGATCCGTCAAACTCTGCCGCCAACGGAAAACGCCGCGCCCAAGGCTTGATCTTACCGTTGAAGCTGCTCTGCCCAATCTTAAAAGACGGGATCCACACTTTTGCCATGCGCTACCTCAAGTTTTACAAACCCTACGGCGTGCTCACCCAATTTACCGACCGGCAGGGGCGGCCAACCCTCAAGTCTTTCATCCCGGTGCCCAAGGTCTATCCGGTGGGGCGGTTGGATCGCGATAGCGAAGGTCTGCTTCTGCTCACCGACGATGGCCGCCTCAACGCCCGCCTGATCGATCCCAAGTTCGGCCACGAGCGCACCTACTGGGTGCAGGTGGAAGGGATCCCCACGCCCCAGGCCCTGCAGCAGTTGCAAGAGGGAGTGGTCATTCAGGGGCGAAAGACCCGGCCGGCTGAGGTTAGAGTGCTAGCCGAGGAGCCGGAGCTGCCGCCGCGGGATCCGCCCATCCGCTTTCGCCGCTCCATCCCCACCACCTGGCTGGAGCTGACGCTGCGGGAGGGTCGCAACCGCCAGGTGCGCCGCATGACCGCCGCTGTCGGCATTCCAACCTTGAGATTGGTGCGAGTGGGGCTGGGGCCCCTCTCGCTGCAGGGGCTGGCCCCTGGCCAGTGGCAGGATCTCAGCGAGGCGGAGTTGGCCCGCTTGCGGCACTACTGTTTTGGCCAGTCGCGCTGTCCCTTGCTCGGGCGGAGGTTAAGTCTACAGAACACCTTTTGAGCTGGGGATCCCATCTTGTCGGCGCGGATCCCGTTCTACGGCCATGCGCAGGGCGCGGGCAAAGGCCTTGAAACTGGCCTCGACGATGTGGTGGGCATTGAGACCAGCAACCTGGCGGATGTGCAGGGTAAGCTGGGCGTGGTTGGCCACCGCCTGGTAGAACTCGCGCACCAACTGGGTTTCGTAGCGGCCAATGCGTTCGACGGTCAGCTCCAGGCCGTAGCTGAGGTGGGGGCGCCCGGAAAAGTCCAGCACCACCTGCACCAAGGCCTCATCCAAAGGTGCCCAAAAGTGGCCAAAGCGGTAAATGCCGCGCCGATCCTGCAGCGCCTGGGCTAGGGCTTGTCCCAGCGCGATGCCCACATCTTCGTTGGTGTGGTGGTCGTCGATGTGCAGATCCCCCACCGCTTTGATCTGGAGGTCGATCAGCCCATGGGTGCTGAGCTGGGCCAGCATGTGGTCCAAGAAGGGGATCCCGGTGTCGATCTCATGCTGCCCTTTGCCGTCCAGGCTAAGGCGAACCTGCACATCCGTCTCTGCTGTGCGACGCTGAACAAAAGCCGTTCTGGGCTGGAGCGAGCACGTGGAGTTTAGGGCAGTCATGGGAAGGGTATCGAGGCAGCCAGGAAGTCCCAGCTCTAGAATCGCACAAGCCTGTCGCTCTCGACAGCTTCCCAGCCGCGGCGGAGATGGCCGCTTCCCTGCTGGCAAGGGGATCCCGGAAGCAAAAAGGTTGGCGGCAGCTCCTCACCCCCGACCTCCCTGGCCGGGCCTCTGCTGCAGGGCTCCCAATAGATGCTGTAGATTGCCCAGAGAGGTTGTTGAACAAGGGGGTGGCTTTGCAGGATTGGCAGCAGGTTCAATCTGCCCTCAAGCAGTACTGGGGCTACGAGGCGCTGCGCCCCCCTCAGGATCAGGTGATCCGCGCCTTGCTGGAGAAGCGGGATGCCCTAGTAGTGCTGCCAACGGGCTTCGGCAAGTCCCTGTGTTTTCAACTGCCGGCCTTGCTGCAGACAGGTCTGACCCTGGTGGTCTCGCCCCTGATTGCTTTGATGGAAGACCAAGTGCAGGATCTCTGGAGGCGCCGTCTGCCGGCAGCCTGTCTGCACAGCGAGCTGGATCCGGCTTTGCGCAAGCGGGTGTTGCGGGCTTTGGAAGGGAACCGGCTGCGCCTCCTGTATCTAGGGCCGGAAACCCTCTTTAGCCCGCCGGTCTGGAAGCGGCTGCAGCAGGTGTCCCTCAACGGCCTCATCGTCGACGAGGCGCATACCTTGGTGCACTGGGGGGGATCCTTCCGGCCCGACTACCGCCGTCTGGGATTGGTGCGCCCTGCCCTGGGCCAGCCTGCTTTTCCCATCGCCGCTTTTACTGCCACCGCCGATCCCGAAACCCTCAGCCGCCTGCGCCACATCCTCAAGCTGCGGGATCCGGAGTGCATTCGCGCCGATCCCCTGCGGGCCAATATCTCCCTCAATGTGGAGGTGGCCTGGAGCCCGGCGGATCGCCGTCGGCGTCTGCTGCGTTTTCTAGTCGAAAACCCCGGCTCGGGCCTGGTGTACGTGCGCACGCGGCGGGATGGGGAGGAGCTGGCCGAGTGGCTGGGCCGCCACCACCAAAAAACCGCTGCCTACCACGGCGGCCTAGAAGCAGGATCCCGCCGGCGCTTGGAACGGGCCTGGCTGGAGGGCGAGCTGCGCTTTTTGGTCTGTACCAACGCCTTCGGCATGGGCGTCAACAAGCCGGACGTGCGCTGGGTGCTGCACTTTCACCCGCCCCCCAATTTGATGGACTACCTGCAGGAGGTGGGGCGGGGTGGGCGGGATGGCGGCCCCTGCCGGGCCCTGATGTTGGTCTCGGAGCCGACGGGCCTGCTGGATCCCACCGATCGCCAGCGCCAAGCCTATTTCTATTCCCAGCAGGAGCGCCTGCTGGCCCAGGCGCGGCGTTTGCTGACAACTCTGCCCCCCCAGGGATCCTATGCCGACTTGCCCCCCGGGGAGACGCGGGTGGCCCTGGGCCTGCTGCAGGAGATGGGCTGTCTGCACTGGCCAGATCCCTTTCACTTCCAGGTGCTGCACCGCCACTGGCAGCCGCCGCCGCGGCAGGATCCCTGGCGGGGGATGGACGACCTCATCCACAGCCGCGGCTGTCGCTGGCAGGTGATCCTGCGGCATTTTGGCTACCCTGAGAACCAGCCCGGCCTGCCCTGCGGCACCTGCGATCGCTGCCGGGCTGCCCAAAGGCGTTGATGGGTGCTTGCCCAGCCTTGTGGCCAGCGATAGGATCCCCTCGCTGAAGACTTTCCTGGAGTGTCCATGGGTAGTTCTGGACCCCCGGTTGCAGCGCTTGAGCAGCCCTTGTCCCTGGCAAAGCAGGTGGCGCAACTGCTGGTGGTGCCGGTCTCGGCGCGTTTGGGATCCCAGGCTCCTCCCCGCGAGATCCTCAAGCGACTGATCCAAGAGGTGGGGATCGGGGGCCTCTGGATTACTGAGGGCCATGTAGCAGAGGCCCTGCTGCTGATCGAGGAGGCGCAGTCTTGGGCTGCCCTGCCCCTTTTGGTGGCAGCCGAGGCCAGTCGCGGCCTGGCCCTACAGGGGGCCACTTCTTTCCCCCACCCCCTGGGCCTGAGCCGCCTGGGATCCGAAGCCGAGCGCTGGGCGGAACAGTGGGGAAGGATCACGGCGCGGGAGGCGGCGGCCATCGGCATTAACTGGCTGCTGGGCCCGGTGGCGGAGCCCCTGGGGCAAGGCCCAGCAGAGCTGGCGCTGGCGGAGGAGCCGCACCTAGTTTTGCAACTGGCGCGCGCCTTTGTGCGCGGCTGTGAGCAGGCCGTCCCCGGCGGGATCCTGACCACAGCCAGATCCTTCCCCGGCCAGGATTGGGTAGAACCGCCCCAGGCAGGTGCGGCGCTGCGGCCAAAGCCAACCGATGTCCCCTGGTGTCCTCGCCTGAGCCTCAGCTTGGACAAGCTGCAAGCAGGACTCTGGCTGCCGTTCCGCGGTCTGGTGGACCAGGTAGGAGCCATCTCGGTTGCGCCAGTGGTGCTTCCCGAGTGGGACGAGCGCTGGCCGATCTCTTTTTTGCCGGGGCGGCTGACCCAACTGCTGCGCCAAGAGTGGGGGTTTAGTGGACTAATTGTGGCAGAGGGCCTCGATCAGGGCTTCTTGGACGAGCTGGCCGTTGGCGTCGGCTCCTCTCCCCACCTGCTGGCGGTGCGGGCCCTCCAGGCCGGCGCCGACCTCCTTTTGGCCCCTCCCGACCCAGTGGCGGCCGTCACAGCCATTGTGGAAGCTGTGCGGCAGGGATCCCTGGACGCCCAGGCCATTGCCCAATCGGTGACGCGGGTGCTGCGGGCCAAGCAGCGGCTTTTCCCCTCCGCCTCCGCCCTGCTCAAGCAAGTGTGGCCGGCCCTGGCGGAAACGGATTTCAGCCTGGTTCCCGGCTGGATGGGGGCTAAAGACCCCACCGACCCCGCCCTCTGCCGCGGCTTTTCCGACGAGCAACTGAAACCCCTGCTGTTGGGAGATCCCCTCGCCAAGGACTCACCTCTAGCCAAGCTGTTCGGCACACGTCCGCCTCTGCCCAGAGTCGCCCGGTTGGGATCCCTCTTGGCCGAGCAGGATATTGCTCCCTGTCAAGCTGCCATGGCCCGCGGCGGCGTGACAGGCGGCCAGGCTTTGCCCCTGCCCGCTCCCCCCGGCAGTTGGAACTGGATCTGGCAAGATCTCGCCCCTGGCGCTGAGACAGCAGGGCTATCGGCGGCCTCTCCCGCCCTCAGCATTCCCGCCGGCCTCGGCTTCTCTCCTTTGCTCAGCCATCCTCTCACCCCTTTGAGCTTGCTGGAGACGGCCCTGGGCAGCGCCGGCCAACTGATCTTCCAGGCCTTTGTCGAGGAGCCTTTGCCCAACTATGTGCTGGATTGGCTGCAACAACAACGAGAGCGGGTGGCAGCCGTCGTCGTTTATGGTAACTTATCCTTCTACCGACGCCTGCAGGCGCACTTTCAGTGGGCCAACGCCATCCACAGCCTCAATCCTGATCCCTGGGCCCAGGCAGAAGCTATGCAGCGTCTGTTTCCCCACCGGCTCATCCCGGAGAAACCCGAGCCTCAGCCAGCATCGACAAATAATTAAGAAAAAGTAAATACCATTGCAGATTGTTGGCAGAAAGGGGCCCCTGAGCTATCGTATTGATGGAAATGTAAACTATTGAAACGGTTTCTCTCAGGGTTGTCTGTGCCTTCCTTCCTCTCAGACATCGCTGGATCGGGCAGTTCTCGCCCCTCTGGTGACGGTGAGTGTGAGCTTGAGCGAACCTCCCCGCAGCGTCCGCAACCGTTCCTCCACTCTTTGCAAGCGCTGCTGTCAGGGCGCTGGGCGACAAAGCTTGGACTGGGCTTGGCTGTTGTGGGTCTGGCAATCCTCACCTGGATTTGGCTGGCTGCAGGAGCTGGGCTGGATCCTTACACTAAAGCCGTCCTCAGCCTAGAGGGTCAGCCCAGCCATGGTGCTTCGTTGTTTGCCCTCAACTGTGCCGCCTGTCATGGAGAAGAAGCCGATGGCCGAGTTGGCCCCAGCCTGCGGGGAGTTAGCAACCGCCGCTCCGACCGGTTTATCATTCATCAGGTAACCAGTGGCAAAACTCCGCCTATGCCCCAGTTTCAGCCGGATCCCCAGGAGATGGCAGATTTGCTCAGCTACTTGAAAACCCTCTGAGGCCAGCTCATGGGCCTGACCCAGCAGCTTGCTTGCTACGCTCTCTGGCTGGCCTCCGTATTTGCCTTTGCGGAATGGCTGCGCTCCCGACAGGTGGATGGGGAATGGGTGCGCAAAGTCGTCCATATCGGTGTGGGCAATATCATTCTGCTGGCCTGGGCCTTGCAGGTGCCCCGCTGGCTTGGGGTGGGGTTTTCCTTGGTGTTTGCCGGCCTGGCGCTGCTCTCCTACCGGGTGGCTATTTTGCCTAGCTTGAATGGGGTCGGGCGGCGTAGCTTCGGCACTTTCTTCTATGCTGTCAGCATTGGCCTGTTGCTGTATTGGTTTTGGCTGCCGCAGCGACAGGTATTCGCGGTGATTGGCATTTTGGTGATGACCTGGGCCGATGCGCTGGCGGGCTTGGTGGGCAAAACTTGGGGCAAGCACCTCTATCAACTGGGATCCCTTCAAAAAAGTTGGGAGGGATCCCTGACCATGTGGGCAGTGAGCAGCTTGGTGATTGCGGCGCTGCTGCTGGGGTACTTCGGCTTTTCTCCCTCCTTGCTCGCCATCAGCCTCTTGGTGGGAGGCCTGGCCATGGGCCTAGAGGTCTTCTCTTGGTGGGGGCTGGATAACCTGACCGTGCCTTTGGCCAGCGCCGGGCTCTGCTTTGCCCTGCTGCAGCTTCTGGACGAACTGTACCTGTAGCGGAGTTGCTACTACTGTGACGGGTTTGGCGCGGAAGCGACTTCTAGGCCCCGCGGCGTTCTTGTTCTCGCTCTTCTTGTTGCTGCCACTGCCTGATCAGCTCTTTCGCTGCCTGGGGGGTAAAGTAGTCCAGCTCCATCAGCTTGCGATAGGTGAGGAGCTGCCGCATCTCCAGGGGCATGTCTGCCTTCCGGTAAAAGTAGTGGATGCGGCTGATGTTTTGCTCCATCTCGGCGAACTCCTGCTCCCGCTGCATTTGCCTTTCCTGCTTGAGCACCTTGTGGGGAGCAGACATGCGATTCGGGATCCGCTGCGCGCTGGTGGCTTTGCTGGCGAGAACCCGATGGGCTCCGCTTTGCCGACTGTTGGCGCCGTTGAAACGGCTGAAAAAGAAAGAGAGCATCCGTCAACCTCACACAGGCAGAGAAAAGAGGGTCGTCTTACACTAACTTCACAATATCAAGCTTAGATAAAGCTGTGAAGCCGCCAGTGATCTGGATCCCTTTTGGGAAAGCCCGTACCTTTCACAGGGCAAGGAGTGTATCTCTCCTGTCCCTTAGGAGAGTTGAGGCAGAGACAAGGCTTGGCTTGGGCAGGCAGACTTATAGAGGATGTTATCAGTATTTACACGTATGCTTGGACGAAGATAGGGTCAAAGCGCAAAATTATTTGCGGGCTTTCACGCACAATGACAGGAATCTTGAATAACTGTTACATGGTGCTTGCCCGGAGGCGCTACAGGTGAGATTCGTCGCCGCTCAGCAGCCAGGTAACCGAGACACCCAGCGCCTTGGCAAAAGCCACCAGCTCTTTGTCGATGACGCGCCGTTTGCCCTTTTCCACCTGGCCGATCTTGACGTAGTCCAACTGCACGCCGTACTTAGCCAGGCGACCCGCCAGTTGATCTTGGGTCAGTTGCAGCTTCTCCCTTACCCAGCGCACCCGCTCTCCGATCAAGTTGGCCGATGGAGGGTGCTGGTTGAGGTTAGACTCCATAGGAGCAAGAGATTGTGAATATTCTTTTCCAGACTGAGGAAGCCGATGGCTCCCGCGGCGCCCCATGGTAGCCTATGCTGGCAAGGCTACCCCTCCTCTTCCACTTTATAGAACCTGTGGGAGCCTGCTCGACAGCAGGCGAGCTAGCTGTCTCCTGAATATCTTACACAAGGTCTAGATCGAAAATCGCTTATGGATGTTTTCGCGCAGGATGCGCTGCCGGCGAGAACTTGGCAGATGGGATCCCTGCCACTCCCGCACCCAGCCGGAAAAATTTCCGGGCAAAAAAGAGGGCCATGATCGATTTTCGCTCGCGCCAGGGGGAGAAACTTTTCTAGACTAGTGAGGTGACGTTTTCTCCTCACTTGGCCGTGGTTTTCTCTCGTCCTCATCCTGAAAACATTGCCTCGTCCCGCCAGGAGCTCGACGATCTCTGGCTTGAGGCCGAGTCTGCCTCTCAGGATCCGGCTGCAGAGGCCGACCTAGAGCCGGGCGCCAGCGGGTTGCGGCTGAATGAAGACGCCGTCGATCACTACTTGAATACAATTGGTCGGGTGCCCCGCATCGATCACGCGGAGGAGATCGAGCTGTCGCGCAAAATTCAGCAGAAGCTGCTCATCGATCAGGCCCGCAGGGAATGGCGGCAACAGCGGGGGCAGGATCCCAGCGATGAGGAACTGGCAGCAGCCCTGCAGATTCCTGTGTCTACCCTGCGCTCCCGCATCCGCCAAGGGGAACAGGCTCAGCGCAAGCTAATCAACGCCAACCTGCGCCTGGTGGTCAGTGTGGCCAAGAAGTACCTCAACCGGGGGGTGCCCTTTTTGGACTTGATCCAAGAGGGCAACATGGGTCTTATTCGGGCCACTGAGAAATTCAATGCCGAACGAGGTTTTCGCTTCAGCACCTATGCCCACTGGTGGATTCGCCAGGGCATTACCCGCTGCATTGCCAACCAAGCCCGGACGATTCGCCTGCCGGTGCATATGGTGGACAAAGTGCGTCTGCTCAAGCGCACCAACCGCGAGCTGATGAAAGCCCGAGGGCGACGGCCCACAGAAGCCGAACTGGCGGAGGCGCTGGGCATCAAGGTTAAGAAGTTGCGCATGATCCAGCAGGCTGCCGCTTTGCCCCTGTCGTTGGATGTGCCGGTTGGCCAGGAAGGGGAAAGCCGCCTGGGGGATTTGCTGCCGGATGAGCGGCAGGAGCAACCCTTTGAAGAGATCCTCGTGCAATCTCTGCGGCAAGATGTGCGTTCTGCCATGCAGGCCCTGAAGCCCATCGAGAGGCAGGTGCTGGAGCTGCGCTATGGGCTGGATGGGCAAAGGGCGAGAACTCTGCGAGAAGTCGGGGATCACTTTAACTTAACGCGGGAGCGGATTCGCCAGATCGAGCGGGATGCTCTGCGCAAGCTGCGCCTAGGCCATCCTTCGCGGGCTTTGGCCCAGTACATTCGCTAGCTTTTGCCGCAGCCTCCCGGGGTTCGGGCGGGGATCCCCGCGCGAGACGGGTTTTCAGCCCTTGGGATCTGCCTTGCAGCCCCCTAAAGTGACATCCTCTCCCGCTAAGCCCTGACGGGCTGTAGACGGGAGCTTCCGAGAATCACTTCCCGGAGTTGCTGCTTCAACGGACTGGTAAACCAGGATCCTCCACAGCCAGAGAGCGGCAGTCCCACCGCCCCCCTACATCCCCCCGTATACGGGGGGACCTGAGTCCTCGCTTCAAAATCTCGATAGCAGCGTTCAAGTCTCTGTCCCACGACCCGCAACGGGGGCAATCATGCACCCGTTCCGACAAGGTCTTGGGAACACTCTCCTCACAAACACAACAATTTTGGGACGTACCACGGGGATCCACTCTCAACACCTGTTTGCCGCGTTTGACCGCCACTGCTGTCAGAATGTCAAGAAATCGTCCCCAAGCCGCATCCAAAATCGATTTAGCCAACCGAGTCCGTGCCAGCCCTCGGACGTTGAGATCCTCCACCACCAACAGGTCGTATTGCCCCACCAGCCAGTGCGCCACTTGGTAGTGGAACGCTTTGCGTTGTCGGGCAACGTGCAACTGCAAACAAGCAACTTTCGTGGCTTGTCTCTTCCAGTTGGCGGATCCCTTCACCTTGCGGCTCAGTTGCCGCTGCTGTCGAGCCAAGTGCTTTTGGGCTCGGCGGTAGTGCCGCGGGATAGGCACCACCTCCCCATCGCTGGTGGTGAGAAACCTATCCAATCCCACATCAATGCCCACCGCCCTTTTGATCGGCACAGGCTCTGGGAGAGGAACGCTTTTGTCCTCCAAGCTGATGCAGACATACCACCCATCGGCCTTGCGCACCACTGTGCAGGTTTTGGGCACAAACCCCTCCGGCAAGGGGCGGTGCAGCACCACAGGCATCGAGCCAATCTTGCTCAGCCGCAGAGTCTCCCCTACCAGATGCGCTCCCACCTTGGGGCAATTGATGCGGGGGAATGTGAAGGATCTCAACTCCCCCGCTTTTTTGAAGCGAGGCCGCCCCCGCCGCTTGCCTGTGCTATCCGGCTCCCGCCACGCTTTCCACGCCTTGTCCAGCCGCATCAAGTTTTGCTGCAGCACCTCGGCGTAAATGCCCCGGTAGGCCGGAAATAGTTGCTTGATTGGTTTGAGGGATCCCGCCTGCCGATAATAATTCGGCTCCAGCGGAGCTTCTGACACAGGCAACGGGCAAGAGACAAGACTGCAGCGGTCAATTGGGCAACGGGTTGCGGTCAGCCAATCCAGTCTCTGCCCCAGAGCGTCGTTCCACTGCCGCCGCAACAATTCCAGCCACTCGGTCATCAGAGCGGCTTGGTCGTCACTGGGCAGGATCCGGTACTCGTGGGTGAGAATCATGAGACGGTTCTAGCATTTAGCGCAACGAGCTACAACATAGGCCATCGTTCTGTTTACAGCCTACAAATCCACTTGGTGCTGGTGACAAAGTACCGTCGTCGGGTGATAACTGCTCCAATGTTGCAGAGGCTGGAAGATATATTTCGAGCGACCTGCCAAAAGTGGCGCTGTTCCTTGGTGGAGTTCAACGGTGAGGCGGATCATGTGCATCTGTTGGTGAGTTTTCCGCCGGATGTTCAGGTCTCGAAGCTGGTGAACAACCTGAAAACAGTCTCCAGCCGGTTGATTCGCAAAGAGTTCGCCACAGAGGTGGCACGGTTCTACAGCAAGCCTGTATTTTGGACAGGGACCTATTTTGTTGCCTCTTGTGGTGGGGTCACCGTTGAGGAGTTGAAGAAGTATGTCGAGCAGCAGGCAACGCCCAGATTGTGAGACTCAGGGGCATTGAACCCCTTCGTCTCACCGCCTATCCTCCAGCCCGCCAAGCTGCGCTGTGGCGGGAGTACCCCGGAGGTTCTGATGGAGAATATAGCCTCGAGGAGCAGCGACTTATCGAAGATCTCATCCGCTTCGACTGGCCGGAAGACCAGGGGAAAGATCTCGCTCCCCTCTCCCCTGAGAGGAGCTGGCGGCCCAGCTGCAGCGGGAGTTGCGGGAAGATTTCCTGCGCACGGCGGTGATGACAGCCGTTGCCGACGGGGTATATTCCGAGCCGGAGGACCGTCTGTTGCACCAATTGGCCGCTGCCTTCGGACTGGAGCTTCCCCAGCTCCACCTGCTCGGGGCCACGCTGGTCAATAAGGGCGCCACCTCGCCATTGCCGGCAGAGGCTCAGGCCGAGAGCGGCTATACCGACCTTTTGGCTCCCTTGCAGAAGTGGCTGGACGGCATCCAAGTCTGCGACGCGAAGGTAGCCCGCTTCTTGTGCCGTATGATCCCCGGCCAGTGCCCCTTTGAGCGGGAGGTGGTGCTGTTTGGCCGCAAGGTGATGCACATCCCCCCATGTGCAAGCTCAACCCTCTCTACGACCAGGTGGTGGCCTTGCGCTGCCGTGCCCTCTCCTTCCTGGCAGAAGCCGGGGAAGACATCAGCCAGTACACAAAAGGATAGCTTGGTAGCCCCGCACTTTAGTGCAGGGCGGAAAAGCCCGCTAGCCACTTTAGTCGCTTACCCATGATGTGGGCCGTTGATATAGTTTTGAATTACCTCAGCCCTAGCATTCCCCGCGGTACAGAAACAATAACTTCTGCTCCAAACGCTAGGCAGTTTTCGCAGGTTAGCAAACTCCTGCCTTAAATATTTAGAAGCTCTACTTTTGAATGCTTTACGAAGCGATGGGCAAGCTATGGTGAGCTTTGCGCTGAGATGGCGAGAACCCAAAACAAGCACTTTATCGCAATGTATGTTTCCGCCGCACAACAGACCTGTAAGTCTGTAGCTGGAGTGGAGCTATGCTAAGCCTGCCCAGCCCCAATCGCTGGATCCGGGAAAAGCTCTAGCAATTGACCACGGAGTCAACAACTGGCTTACGTGCGTTAGCAACTTAGGACATAGCTTCATCATTGGTGGCCGCAAAGTCAAGTCCTTCAACCAGTGGCACAACAAGGAGCTGGCTAGGCTCAAGACTCACAAGCTGCGGGGGTTTTGGTTGCAAAAGCTTCGTCGAATTACGGAAACCGGAGAATGCGGTCCACAAAGCTGCGGGCAAGGTCATTGACTTCTGTTTACACCACTCAATTGGGAGAATCCTCTTCGGTTGGAACAAAGAACAAAAATAAGAATGCGGTTTTAACCAAAACTTTGTTTTCATTCCAACAGGTCGGTTCAAGGAGCGTATCGCGCAATTATGTTGGCATTATGGCATGGAGTTTATTGAGGTAGAGGAAGCGTACAGCTCGCAGGCAAGCTTCCTAGATGGAGATGAGCTACCTAATTATGGTGAAAAACCCGACGGGTGGAGACCCTCTGGAAAGCGTATCAAGCGGGGCCTGTACCAAACGGCAAAGGGGTGGTTGGTCAACGCTGATGCGAATGCTGCCGCCAACCTGCTTAAGAAAGTCAGCAGAACCTTGGGGCTTTGCCTTCAGGAACTGTCTAGAGGCGCTTTGACAACGCCGTTGCGGGTTCTTTTGTGGACTGCGTAAGAATCCCCCGCCTTTAGGCGGTGGGAGTCTCAATTGATAGTTCGCACTCAAGCATGGCGAAGCCGAACGCCGTCTCCACCTCTAGCTCCTCTCTCCCTTTGGGAGAAGAGCTGGGGGTGAGGGGTGCCTCTAGGAGTGCGTCTGATTGGCAGCCAGCCCCTCAAGAATAGGTGATGTCCGTCTGTCCCAAAGGGATTGCCTCCATCCCTGCCTCGGCCTCTTCCGCGCGCACCTCCTGCAAAAAGGCTTCGAGAGAAGCGTGGGCTTCCGCCTCCAGATCTGCTCCCCCTTCCGGCAGCCAGCCCAAAAGCGGCAGGGGCAAGAGGGTGGACAGGTTGGTCAATAGCAGCAGCAGCCCCAGATGGCTGAAATCGCTCTCGGTTACCCCCAGCGCGTGCATGAGCAGGGATCCCAACTCTTGAGAGAGAAACCCCGCCAGGTTAAAAGCCGACATCAGCAAGGCGAAGAGGGTAGCTTCGATTCCCGGCGGGCAGAGGCGGGCAGCCAAGACCAACACCGGCATAAAGGCAATCTGCCCTGCCACCGTCAGCACCAGACTATCCCCCAGACTAAACCAGTGATCGTCGATGCCCCAGGCCCGGTTGAGGTGATAGACCAAAATGAGGCTGGTTAGGCCCAGCCCTGCCGAGAGAACCGTCATCCAGCCAAATAGAGGCCGCAGCGGGATCCGCCGCAGATACACCTGAAAGATCGCCACCCCCACCAAGCTGGCGACGCTGGTAACCAGCCGCACCTGGCCTAAAAACCCCGGCCCAAAGCCGAGATCGCTGGTAAAAAAATAAAACAGGGCCACGTCGGCGCTGGGGGTTGCCTGCCAGATAAAGACAAACAACACCGGCAAGAGAATGCTGGGTTGCCGCAGCGCCTGCCACACCTGTCCCACCTGCTGCCGCAAGGGATCCCAGCCAAAGGAGCAGGCCACCGGCTGATCCACAATCACCCAAGCCGCCAGGGCGATCAGCAGCGGCAACAAGGCCGTCAGCCCAAACACCACCTGGGGGGGATAGTGGGCTAGGAGTGCCCCTCCGGCATAGGCCGTGAGCAGAGATCCCAGCGCCGTCGCCCCCCAGGACAAAGACTGCAGCGTGCCCGTCCCCGCCCAGTCGCTGCCGTGAACCCGCTCCACCACCAGCGAATCCACAATGACATCCCCCACCGCCACCGCCAGGGATCCCAAAACCATCCACAGCATCGCCAACTCAGCCGTTGGCGCCCACAGGGCCATCCCTAGCCAAGCCCCACACCCCAGCAGCCCGGAGAGCAAGAGGTAGGGACGGCGGCGGTAGCCTGCCAGCGGCAGCGTATCGGAGAGGAGGCCGTAAAGAGGCTTGAGGGTCCAGGGAATGACGGCAAAGCCCATCAGCGCCGCCGTCTGCGCCGGCCCCAGGCCCAGGCTATCCTTCAAGTAAAAACTGGTGGCCAGCCGCGCCAGCCCCACCGCCC
The DNA here is from genome assembly GCF_054060575.1 of Thermostichus sp. MS-CIW-15. Taxonomy (NCBI): domain Bacteria; kingdom Bacillati; phylum Cyanobacteriota; class Cyanophyceae; order Thermostichales; family Thermostichaceae; genus Thermostichus; species Thermostichus sp. MS-CIW-15. The sequence goes on from NZ_JBSSDI010000017.1 coordinate 59,898, forward strand.
CCTGCACAAAGTACACCAGCAGGATCCCGATCAGTTCCGGCGTCCAGCAGATCTCTTGCAGGGGATCCAAAGTGGATCGGCGCAGCTGTTGCAGCAGGAGGTGAAGCATGGGCAATCTTGTCCTTGTCGCTTCCTGTCTTGGCCGTTGTCCCGTAGGACTGCTCTTGCAGCATTGTCTTGCCGCAACAATAGCAACAGCAGGAAATGAGAGTTAAGAACTTCTTTACACTGTAACCTGCTCAACTGTAACCTGCCCAACCGGCCCACGGCTGCGATCCTCCAGACCCCCGCCTGTCAAAGCGCCGGCGGCACTTCTGTAGAGATTCCAAGCCGTGAGCTGCCTCGGGCGAACATGACTGACAATGCGAGGGATCCTTTTTTGAACTGCTCATGAGCTGGCAACGCCCCGATGGTCGCACGGCTGCCCAATTGCGCCCGATTTCCTTTCAGCGCCACTTCACCCGCTACGCTCCGGGCTCAGTGCTGGTGAAGTTTGGCGATACCCATGTCCTCTGCACCGCCAGTGTGGCCGAAGAAGTCCCCCCCTTTTTGCAGAACACCGGCCAAGGCTGGCTGACAGCGGAGTACCGCATGCTGCCCACCGCCACCCAACAGCGCCAGCCGCGAGAGACGCTAAAAGTCTCAGGCCGCACCGCCGAGATCCAACGGCTCATCGGGCGTAGCCTGCGCGCCGCCTTGGATTTCCACAAGCTGGGATCCCGCACCATCACTGTCGATGCCGACGTCCTGCAGGCCGATGGCAGCACGCGCACCGCCGCCATCACCGGTGGCTATGTGGCCCTGCACGACGCCATCACTTGGCTTTACAAACAGGGGCTGCTGGATCCGGCGCAGGGATCCCCCTTGCGGCAGCAGGTGGCAGCCCTTTCGGTGGGGATCGTGCGAGGCGAGGTGCTGGTGGATTTGTGCTACGAGGAGGACAGCCAAGCGGAAGTGGACATGAACATTGTCATGAACGAGCAGGGAGCCTTGATCGAGATTCAGGGCACCGCCGAAGCCGGCTGCTTCGACCGCTCGCAACTGTTGCAAATGTTGGATATGGCCCAGGCCGGCATCCAAGAATTGCTCCGGGCCCAGCGAGAGACTCTAAACTTGTAGCCGACGGGATTGTTGCAGCCGCGAGCCCAGCCTGAGCCTTGCAGCGGTTCCGGTCGGGCGGCTGCTGGTAGGGTTCCCAGAGTTCTGCCTTTGACACTCCCACCCAGGGGATTCTTACGCAGCCCAAAATGGACTCGCGAAGGCGCTGTCAAGACACCCCTAGACAGTCCTTTGAGGCATAACCTCAAAGTTCTGCTTACTTCGGACTGAAGTTCCTCCAGGTTAGTTATTGCCGCGCCGGTTTTGCACCGCAGTAGGTTGTTTTCCTGGAGAAGCTCTATATAACAAAGAAGCAACTAAAGTGGCTCAAGGGCTTTTTCGCCCCGCACTCAAGTACGGGGCTACCAAGCTATCCTCTTGTGTTTCTTTTTGGTAAAGAGACGATAATGAGATGAAGCAGCCGTGAATCACGGCTGCCTCTGCAAGCTTGGGTGTGTGGCCGAGGTGAATCCCTGCGCATTTGGACTGCAGAGGCTGGCCGGGAGGATGTCCCATGTCCCATTTTGTGTTTGCAGCGGGGGAACTGGCGCCCCTGCTCCGGCAGCAACGTCGGCAGTTTAGCACCGGCTATCTGCACCTCCACCTCAAAGGGGGGGATCCCGCCGAGGGCACGGAGCCTTGGGTGCTGACCTACTACTACGGCAGACTGCTCTTTTCCGCCGATCAGCCCCTCAACCCTCAGATCCTGCTAAAGCGCCTATCCCGCTTTATTCCCCGCCTCAACTTGGAATGGTCGCAGCGGGCTATCCGAGTGCTGCAGGAGCGGCTGATAAAAGACAACTCCCTGCCGGAACTGCTAGAGGCCATCGCCCAGTTGGGCCTGATCAAGCCAGGTGAGCTGGAAGACGCGCTCTGGCTCAACCTGCTCACCGATTTCGATCGCTATCTCTTTGAGCGGGCAGGCACCTGTTCCTTTGAAGTGCAGGAACGGGTTGCCCAAGAGGCCCCCATTGGCGGGTTTGAGTTGGAGCCGCTGCTACAAGAAGCGGCTCGCCGCCACGATCGCTGGGCGGAGTTGCGGCTGGCCGTTCCCACCATGCTGGCGGTGCCGGTGGTCAACTGGGATCGGGTCAACCGCTATCGCCTTACCGACGAACAGCGGCAAAAGCTACACGCCCTCACCAAAGATGGCCAGTCGCTAGAGGCCATTGCCAAGAAGCTGTGTCGGGATCGGCTGGAGGTGGCCGGCCTTTTCGCTGCCTGGGCCAAAAAAGGTCTGGTGAGCCTGCAAACGCCCCCAGAACTGCTGCAGGCTAAGCGCCACGCTCCCACAACCCTCTTGGCGGTGGACGACAGTGTCGTGATGCAAGAAATCCTGCGGCAGTACCTATCCAAATATCACGTGATCACAACGGGCAACCCCGCCGAGGTGCTCCCCCTTTTGTTTCAGCACCGGCCTCACCTGTTGTTGATGGACATCGCCATGCCCGGGATCGACGGCATAGAACTCTGCCGCATTGTGCGTAGCCTGGAAGAGTTCAAGTCTCTCCCTATCCTGATGGTTACCTCGCGGGATAGTTTGCTGGATCGCATCCGCGGCAAGTGGTCGGGAGCAACCGGCTACCTGACCAAGCCTTTTAGCGAAAGCCAGCTCGTCGCCGAGGTGGAGCGGCTTTTGGCCCAGGCCCAGCAGCAAGAGCACACCCCCTACTCTCCCCGAGGAGCCAAAACCAACCCGCCCAGCCCATGGCGGGGATCCCCTGCCCCCCTTGGGGATCAGGCCAAAGCTTAGAAAGCGGGCCAAGGAGGCCGAAACTATGTTTACGGGTCTGGTGCGCAGTTTGGGTACAGCTCAGTTGATCTCCTCTTCCCAAATACGGGTTATCTGTCCAGAGCTACAGCCGCAGTTGGCTTATGGCGACAGCGTGGCAGTGGACGGCCTCTGCCTGACGGTGGTGGAGATCCTGCCCGATGGCTTTTTGGCCGATGTCTCGCCGGAAACGCTGCGGCGCTCGGTCTGGGGCCAGGGATCCGGCCCGCGCACCGTTAACCTCGAGCCGTCCCTGCGGGTGGGAGACAAGCTGGGGGGGCATTTCGTCAGCGGCCATATCGATGGGGTGGGACAACTGTGGGAGCAAGCGGCCACCGGCAACGCCTGGGAGCTGAGCTTCAAGGTGCCGGCGGAGATCGGTCGCTACATCGTGCCCAAAGGCAGCGTGGCCGTCAACGGGGTCAGCCTGACCGTTGCCGAGGTGCGCCAGGGGGGCTGCTGGTTCAAGGTGGCGGTGATCCCGCAGACCTACCGCGAGACCAACCTCTCCTTGCTGCAGGTGGGGGATCCGGTGAACGTGGAGGCGGACATGCTGGGCAAGTATGTGGAAAAATTGTTGGGCCTGGCTCCACCGGAGAGCGGCCTTTCTCTGGAGTTTCTGGCCGAGCACGGATACGTTTAAGTCCCTAGCGGATCTTTGCCCATCTCATGATTCAGCCGGAAGAAGCCGAACGCCTGCGTGGCGTGACCGTCTATTTGATTGGCATGATGGCCAGCGGCAAGTCCACCCTGGGAGCTGAGCTGGCCGCCCAGTTGCGCCGCCCCTTCTTCGATACCGATGCCCTGGTGGAGCAGGTGGCGGGCTGCTCGATTGCCCAGATCTTTGCCGAGCAGGGGGAGGCCCACTTCCGGGAGCTGGAAACCCAGGTGCTGGCTCAGCTCAGCGGCTACACCCGCCTGGTGGTTGCTACGGGGGGCGGCATCGTGCTGCGGCCCAAAAATTGGAGCTACCTGCACCACGGCCTCACCGTTTGGCTGGATGCGGCCCCTGAGCTCATTTGGCAACGCCTAAAGCGGGATCCTGGCCAACGGCCCCTCTTGCAAACCCCCGATCCCCAAGCTGCCCTGCAGAGGCTGATGCAGGAGCGAGAACCCTTCTACGCCCAGGCCGACGTGCGGGTGCCCATCCATTCAGAAGCCAGCCCGTCCCAGTTGGCGGAACAGGTTTGGCAGGCCATTTGCGCCCGCCTGCGAGCCCAGCCGCCTTGCAACCGATAAAAAAAGGGATCCGCAAACCTCTGGGATCCCTAGACTTGCCAGGAGCGGATCCCTGGCAAGGGGCAGGCAACGATTCCTTAGAGCGCGTTGCCGCGGGGCAGGACTTCCTCGGGGAACTCAAAGCGCTCGTGCGGCTGGTCCTGCGGCGCCATCCAGGCCCGAATCCCCTCGT
>NZ_JBSSDI010000018.1:0-53024 GCF_054060575.1 Thermostichus sp. MS-CIW-15
CGGTTTTACATACCTAGCCATACCAAGCAGCCATACTGAACATACTGGGCATTATTTTCAGTATAGTCCAGCATATCATTGACTAGAGTCATGCTTTTTCTTCCCAACTTTCTAGCCGACGAAGTGGGCGCTGACCACCCGCTCAATTCCGGCCAAATCCCGGTGGACTTGGATCTGCTGATAGCCGCCTCTGGCCTGCAACTGCTCCGCCACCCAAGGGGCTTGGCCTTGCATCACCTCCACCGCCCAAAAGGAGTTGGGGGCCAAGTAATCCGGTGCTTTTTGAATCAAAAGCCGCAAGTGCACCAGCCCATCTTCCCCGCCATCGAGGGCCTGTCGTGGCTCGTGCAGCCGTACCTCGGGCATGAGGTAGGCCAGCTCCCCGGTGGGGATATAGGGCGGGTTGGAAACCAGGCCACGCAGCCGACCTCGCCAGGGATCCAAAGGCGCAAACCAGGATCCCTGTAACAGCTTCACCCGTTCCTGCAGATGATAGTCCGCCACATTGGCTGCCGCAACGGCCAAAGCCTCTGGGCTCACGTCCACCGCTAGAAGCTGCAACTGGGGATGCCCCTGGGCCAAAGCGATGGCAATGGCCCCGCTGCCGGTGCCCAGGTCGGCAAAAGGGGATCCCGGCGGCAGCAGGTTAGACTGCAACCAAAGGGAGGCTTGCTCCACCAGCAGCTCGGTCTCCGGGCGCGGGATCAACACCGCTGGCGTTACCCGCAAGCTTAAACCTGCCCACTCTACCCTTCCCAGCAGGTACTGCAGGGGGATGCGCTCTGTCAGCCGGCGCCGCCACAGCTCCTCTACCTCCGCCAGCGGATCCCCCTGCAGCGTCGGGGGCCGACCCAGCAAGCGCTCCAACGATCCCCAGCCCAGCCGTTCCCTAAGCAGAAGTTCCACCTCCTGAGGAGGGATGCCGGCGGCTTGCGCCGCCTGCAGAGCCTGGGCACGCCAGGCCAGCAATTGCTGCACCAGCGCAGAGGGGGATCCCATCAGGAGCTAGGTCAACGCCGCTGAGGCTGGGGAGTGGCAGAGCGAATTAACGATTGCACGTACTCCAGCGACGCGCGCGGCGGAATGAAAGCGATCTTCTGCACATCCTCCTGGGCGTCAGGGGCTAACATGCGCTCCACCACGATGGCCAGGGAAGTGACCTCGATCTGGGTTTTGCCGACCACCTCGGGGTTCTGCGCCGCCGCCCGGTCTAAAGCCCCCTTCAGGTCGTTGCGGTCGAAGAAGAAAGGCACCACCTCCTGGCCATCCTGCTCGATGGTCAGCAACCCCTCTCCCGAGCGGCCATAGAACAGCGGCACGCCGATCACTTCCGGCGGCACCTCCTGACCCGTTTCTTTCAGCACTTGCTTGGCCGCCTCCACATCAGCAGCCCGAGGCACCACCTCAAAGTACAGATTGCTATTCTTGGCCCGCTCTTCTTCCGACTTTTCGTAGGCGTAGCCCAAGGGAATGGGCACCACCTGGGCTTGCTGGCCCACCTCAGGGTTCTTGGCTTTCACCTGATCCAACGCTTGCTGGGCTTGGTTCTGATCCAGCCAGAAAGAAGCCACCTGGATGGTGCGACCCTCCCGCTCTACGTTAGCGACCACAGGGGTGCCGTTCTGAGACACAATGGCAAAAACCGGCACCAGATTCAGCCGCTCCGCCACTTCTTGACGACTCATGGGGGCTGCCACTGCCTGAGTCGAGAGGGGCCCCCCTTGAGCAAAAGTAGGAACTCCCCCCCAGATCACCCCCGCCAACCCCAGCAGGAGGGTGCTGCGAACTGCCGCTACGAACGCGGCCCGCCCGCCTGCCTGAGCTCTACGGCGGCAGAGGGATCCCAAAAGCGGCACTGCATTACCGCGCATCATTTTCATCTCTACTCCTGGCATCACGCCTTGTCTTCGTTGCTATTGGGTCAGATCCCTGAAACACTAACCGACGACCTCTGCCCAAGAGGAGCTGACCAAGCTCACCTTGCTCAACACAGCTCAGGCTGGCCATGCGGCGCACTCTTGGGACTTTGGGGACAGCGCCTGGCGAAGCTGGTCCTTGCTGACACTACGCCCCTCTACCCTTTTTGACGAGCGCCCCCTGGGCCACCCTAGAAGGCAAGGTTAAAGCATTTGCTCAACCCCTGTCGAGGGGTAAAGCCCTCGTTTTGGGTGGGGATCCCGCATCACCTCCTACTATATACGGAGTCTAACAAAGCGGATCCACACCAAATACAGATAGCCCCTCCATCCTCTGGCTGTAGAGTCTGGGCTGAGAAGGCAGGATCCTGGGAACGCGGCAGCGGCGTGGGGCGCCTGGGCTGAGGGCAAAGATCCCATCAGGCAAAGCTCTTGCTTCCCGATCCCGCTACTGACTGAGGTTCCGAAATGGGAAACAGACGGCCCTGCTCGACGGTAACTTGAACCCGCGTGCCCACCGGCAAAGCTTCCCGCGCCAGGGCGTGCAATTGCTTGCCCGTCTCTGTAACCAGACAATAGCGATACTCTCGCCCCAGAAACTGTCGATCCCGAATGGTAACTCTCCCCTGGGGATTGGGATGCAGACGTAACTCCTCCTGCCGGATCATCAGCTCTCCCTGGCGCAGATGGGGATCGGGCTGATCCCTCAAAGCCTGAAATGGGATGTGCAGCAGCCCCTCAGCTTGCCAACCGAACTCCCGCCGCTCACAGCGAAGAAAGTTGGCCTGGGCGATGAATTCCGCCACAAAGCGGGTAGCCGGCTCCCGATAGACTTCCTCCGGGGATCCCCATTGCTCAATACGCCCTTCCCGCATCACCGCCACCCAATCGGAAAGGCAGAGAGCCTCCTCTTGGTCGTGGGTAACGAAAATGGCCGAGGTCTGGGTTTGCTTGAGGATTTTGCGGATTTCTTCCCGCAAGTAGTAGCGCACCTGCACATCCAAGTTGCTCAACGGCTCATCCAAAAGGATTAGGCTGGGCTTGGGGGCCAGAGCTCGGGCCAGGGCCACCCGCTGCTGCTGCCCGCCTGAAAGTTCATGAGGATAGCGGTGGGCGTAGTCCTCTAGACCCACCAACCGCAACACCTCGTCAGCCCGTTCCCGCGCCTGTTGGGCAGCGCCTCCCACCTCAGCCGAGGAGGAGCGACTGCCGCCCCCCGCTGCCGACGCGAACAGGGCAGTGGGCCGGAGGCCAAACATCACATTGGCCAACACATCCAAGTGGGGAAACAGGGCAAAATCCTGAAACACCAGCCCCACCCCCCGCCGCTCCGGTGGGATCCACTGCCCCTCCCCGGCCACCACTCGCCCCCCCAGCAGGATCCGCCCGCTGTCTGGCTGCTCAAAGCCGGCAATGGTGCGCAATAAAGTGGTCTTCCCACAGCCCGATGGGCCGACAATCCCCAGAATGTCTCCCTGGGGCAGGCGAAACGCCACTTCCTGCAAAACCAACTGCCGCTGGCCGGGAAACCCCTTGCTGATGTGCTCAACCTCAAGAGTGTAGGGAGAGTCCGTCCGGGCAGCGGTGGACGTCGAGGAAATCAAAAACTCGGCCATGATCGTTGTTGCAAAAGATTTTCACTATCTTTACCAGACTACCATACCTCAGATCCTTCCCGGCCCGACGCCAGTCAGCTAGAGGGCGGCGGAGAGGGATCGATGCCAGTCTTTCCTGTTTGCTTGGAGGGGCAGGCAGGAATTAGTGTTACACTGGGTTAACGAAGTTTCCCAGGCTCTGGTGGCGCTTATTCTCGACGGCGCATCCCAGAGTTTTATTGTGGATGAGTTTTGAGACCCAGTTTCCCGAACGTGCCCTGATTACGGGGGCCAGTCGAGGGATCGGCAAAGCAGTGGCCCTAGCCCTAGCTCGGCAGGGGGTGGCAGTTGCTCTGGTGGCCCGTTCCCATCCCGATTTGCTGGGGGTACAGGCGGAGATCCAGGCAAAGGGAGGAAAGGCGGAGGTTTTTCCCATCGACTTGGCCGACTTAAGAGCCCTGCCGCAGCGGTTGCAGGCTCTCCTGGATCAATTTGGTGTTTGTGATGTCTTGGTCAATAACGCCGGCATAGCCCATGTCGGGCCTTTGGCCACCTTATCTTTGTCCGATTGGCAGCGGGTGATCGACTTGAACCTGACGGCAGCTTTTCTCTGTGCCCAAGCCGTCCTGCCGGCGATGCGCCGGCAGCGCTGCGGCACGATTGTCAACATTATCTCCATTGCGGGCAAGCGAGCCTTTCCCAATTGGGGGGCTTACTGCGCCAGTAAGTTTGGCCTGCTGGGCTTTTCTCAAGCCCTGGCCGCAGAGGAACGGCAGCATGGCATTCGGGTGACCAGCCTGTGTCCCGGAGCTGTGGATACACCTCTTTGGGATACAGTTCAGGTCGATTTCGACCGTTCCAAAATGCTCTCGCCGGAGTGGGTGGCGGACTTGATTGCCCACATCGTTCGCCTGCCCAAGGGTGCTGTGGTGGAAGATCTGACCCTCATGCCGGCAGCAGGGGCCTTTTAGGCTGGGCTGGAGCTGGCTTTTCCTGTAACGGCCTTTGTGACTGAGCTTTTGAGGAGATCTGCCTGCACCGCCTCCCTCGACAAGTTCCTTCAACCCTTCGTTCAACCCAAGGAATATCCTGCTATGACTCTTGCCAAGCCTGGATCCGGTGCCGAGTTTCGACTCAACGACAAGGCCAACCTGAAGTCTCGCCTTGTCCGAGATCTGTCCCATGCGGCGGGGCAAGAGCCCGAGGGCTCAGAGAGCCTGGATCCGGCGATGGTAGCGGCAGTGGAGACGTTGCTGCGGGGAATTGGGGAGGATCCGCAGCGGGAGGGCCTCAAGAAAACGCCGGAGCGGGTGGTGGCCGCCCTGAAATTTTTGACCAGCGGCTATCGGCAGTCCCTGGAAGATCTCATCAACGGCGCCATCTTCGACGAGGGCCACGACGAGATGGTGCTGCTGCGGGATATTACTTTGTTCAGCCTCTGCGAGCACCACCTCTTGCCCTTTATCGGCAAGGCCCATGTTGCCTACATCCCCCGCCAAAAGGTGGTGGGCCTGAGCAAGATCGCCCGCATTGTCGAGATGTACTCCCGCCGCCTGCAGGTTCAGGAGCGCCTTACCCGCCAGATCGCGGAAGCTTTGATGACCATGCTGGATCCCTATGGGGTGGGGGTGGTTATCGAGGCTACCCACATGTGCATGGTGATGCGGGGGGTGCAAAAGCCGGGCTCTTGGACGGTCACCAGCTCGATGGTGGGGGTGTTCCAGGAGGATCCCCGCACGCGGGAGGAGTTTTTGAGCCTCATTCGCCACCCGTCCAACCTTTAAGGATGCCGCGGCGCTTTGCCGGCAAGAAAGCTAATCCTCTGCTCTGGCTGGGCATACTAGCTTAAAATCGACGCAGATCCTGCCAGAAGCGAGGCCTGTTATGAGCGAGGTTAGCCCCGAAAATCAATTTCCCACCGACTTAGACTCCGGTTGGAAGCCGCCGACCCCGCCTGTTATCCAGCGCCCCGCGCGTGCGGCCGCGCAAGCGCCCTCGGCAGAACCCCCAACCCAGCTAGATCCGGTGCTGGGCAGGGCTGCTCCTCCCCCTGTCGGGAGCGGATCCCGTCCTGTCCCCAGCGCCCCCAAGCCCATCTTGGGCCGGCCCGTCCCCCCAGATGTGGCCGTCGCCCCCCCGCAGACGCCGGTGCCCATGCCGGGCCCTGCCACTCCCCCGCAGATGTCTCCGCCCCCTCCAGCTCCTGCTGCCCGGCCTCAGGTGTCTCCCCCCAGCCCCGGTTCGGCTGCTCCGCCTTTTGGGCCGCCGGCTCGCCCCACGGCTGCTGGACGGATCCCGGTGGCCGCCGCTGCTCCTAAGTCTGCCCCCGCTGGACCGACGCTGCGCCAACTGGTGCAGGAAGCCTACGAAAAAGGCTACTCGGATATTCACCTGGGGGTGGGAGAGGTGCCCCGTTTCCGGGATCGGGGGCAAATTGTGATAGGCAACTACCCGGTGACCACCACCGAGGTGTTCTATAGCTGGCTGCGGGAAAGCCTGCCGGAGAACCAAATCCGCCAGTTTGAGGAGTGCCTGGAGCTGGATACCGCTATCCAGTACGAGGGCTTGGTGCGCTGCCGGGTTAACTGCTTTGTTTCTCTGCTAGGGCCTGCCATGGTGCTGCGCCTGATCCCGCTCAAGATCTTGACGCTGGAGCAGTTGCGGGCGCCGGAGGTGCTCAAGCGCATTGCCGAGGAGCACAAGGGCCTGGTACTGGTGACAGGCCCCACCGGCTCCGGGAAGTCCACAACCCTGGCGGCGATGGTGGACTACATCAACTCCAACTTTGCTAAGCACATCATCTCGATTGAGGATCCCATCGAGTTCGTCCACCAGAGTAAGAAATCGCTGGTGCGGCAGCGGGAGGTCGGCATCCACACCCTGGAGTTTGCCAACGCCCTCAAGGCTTCGCTGCGGGAAGATCCGGACATCATCCTCATCGGGGAGATGCGGGATCGCGAAACCGTGGATACGGCTCTCAAGGCCGGCCAGACGGGCCACCTGGTGTTTGGAACCCTGCACACCAACAGCGCCGTCCGCACCATCGAGCGTCTCTTGGGGATCTACCGGCCAGAGGAGCAGGAGCCAATGCGTCTGCAACTGGCCGAGACTCTAGTAGCAATTATTGCCCAGACGCTGGTGCGCACCACCGACGGCAAGCGCACCGCTGCCCACGAGATTATGCGCAACACCGATGCCATCCGCGACTACATCAAACGGGGTGCCGTGGACGAGATCGAGGAGCTGATTGCCGACGGCTCCTACGAGGGGATGTGTACCATGAACCAGTCGCTGTTTCGGCTCTACCAAGAGGGGCGCATTACAGAGGAGGTGTGTCTGGAGGCGGCTCCGCGGCGCAACGAGATGGCCCAATGGCTGCGGGGGCGCATCTGAGGTCGCTGCCCCGCAGGGTGGGTGCTTGAGGGAAAGCTCGCCCTATCCTAAACTGAGAGCAAGCGGCAAGGCTGGCTTTCTGGGCCATATTCTCATCTCCTGAGCCGAGCTTTGGCTTGCGGGATGGGTGCCGGATTGGTGAACAAATTGAATTGAAAGCAAGTTAGCAAACAGGAGAATTCCTACCGTGAGCGTGATCAACCAGATCATCGAGACCGCAGACGACCAACTGCGCTATCTCTCCGTCAGCGAACTGCAAGCTATCAAAGATTACATGAGCAGCGGCGAGAAGCGTTTGCAGATCGCTCAGGTGTTAACTGAGAACAAAAAACGCATTATCGATCAGGCGCAGAAGCAGCTATTTGCCAAGCGACCCGAATACATACAACCCGGCGGCAATGCCTACGGCGAAAAGCGCTATAACCAGTGCCTGCGGGACTACGACTGGTATCTCCGCCTGGTGACCTATGGCATCATTGCCGGCAGCAAAGAGCCGATCGAGTCCATCGGCTTGATAGGGGTGCGGGAGATGTACAATGCCCTCAACGTGCCCATTGCCGGTATGATCGATGCGATCGTGTTCTTGAAGGAAGCAGCCCTCAGCCTGCTGGATCCGGACTCCGCCGCCGAGGCTGCCCCCTATTTCGACTACATCATCAATGCCATGAGCTAGCTCGCCTCTCTTGAGGAGGGAGGCCGGTCTGGGCGGTGGAGAGGCAAGCTTTGGTGGTCTTGCTGCCTACAGAGATGCCAGGGCGGTGCGGGCGTGGGCGGCCACCTGCTCTTGGGGATCCTGGGCCAGCCGGGTTAGGCCGGGGCGGGCGGCTTCGGTGCCGAGCTGGGCTAGAGCAATGCAGACGCGGTAGCGCAACTGCCAATCGTCCGAATCGATGAGGGGCTCCAAATGGGGGATGGCCCGCGGATCCCCTAGATCTCCCAGGGCAGCGGCAGCGGCTGTTGTTAGCAGCTCGTCTCCTTCCTGTAAAACCTGCACTAGGGTGTCGAAGGCGGCGGGGTTGCCCAGCTCGCCCAGCGCGGCGACAATGCTAAAGCGCACCAGCCACTCCGTCTCTCGCCGGTAAGCCTCTAGCAGATCGTCTAGGGCCTGTGGCTGCTTCAGATCCCCCAGGGCGGCGGCGGCGGCAGCCCGCACATCGAACTCGGGGTCCTCTCGCAAAAACTGTCGCAGAATCGGCAAAAGGGCAGCCGGGTCGACACCTGCGCCGGAGAGCGTGCCCAATTGGCTAATGGCGGCATAGCGGACGCGGGCATTCTCGTCGGTTACAGCTCGCTGCAACAGCGTCAAGGCTTCGGTCGCGGGGAGCTCTCTGGCCTTGTTGACGGCGCGCAGCCGATCCCCCAAGTTCTGAGAGCTCAACAGCTCCAGCAAGGCCGGCAGATCCCCAGAAGTTGTCGTCATCTCCTTTTCTCCCCCTAACCCGGCTATAGCAAAGGACGAAAAGCCGATGTTATCATTCTGAGGCAGTGCATCCAGTTTTTGTGAACTTATGGCCTTACTGCAGCAAGAGAAGCAGGAGATTATCGAGACCTACCGACTTCACGACACTGACACCGGCTCTGCCGAGGTACAAGTTGCTCTTCTAACCAGCCGTATCAACCAACTCTCGCAGCACCTTCAGAAAAACCCGAAAGATTTCAACTCGCGCCGCGGCCTAATGATGATGATCGGTCGGCGTAAGCGGCTGCTCAACTACATTGCCAAACGTTCTCCCGACCGCTTCCGGGAGCTGGCCGAACGGTTGAACATTCGGGTGAAAAAGTAGGCAGCTAGCTAAATCACTGTCGGAGAGCTACCTTCGTGGGCAAGTCCAGGCGCTATTCCAAAGCCTCCCGCCGCCGCTCCAGCTCTACCCCTGCTCAGGTGGAGACGCAACCGACCCAAAGAGAGCCGGTTGCTGTCATTCCCCCTGAGGTCAGCCGGCGTATGGTGCGGCGGATCTTGGTCTTTTCCGGGATCCCTTCTGGCCTTGGCTTGAGCAGCTTTTTTGTCAATTACTATCTCTTAACCAACCATGTGATAGCCCTGCCCCCCTACTTTACTTTGGTGGAGTCGCTGGCCTTTTTCGGCCTTGGCTTTTTGGGCATTAGCTACGGCGTGTTCTCGGCTTCTTGGGATCCAGAGCCGGGATCCCTGCTGGGGATTGACGAGTTCCGCCGCAACCTAGGCAATGTTTTCAAGCAATGGCGCGAGTTGTCTGACCCTTCTAAGCCGTCGGAAGCTGACGAATCCTAGATTTTGCTCTCTCCCCCAGCCCCGTTATCCCCCATACGTTACATTCCGCTCGGTGGTGCGGAATTGCAGGATCGTCAGGCCCACCACAATTAAGAAGAGCACAATGGATTGGGCGGCTGCCCTGCCCAAATTGCCTGACGATACGCCAATCTTGTAGATCTCGTACATCAACACCGAGGTGGATCCGGAAGGGCCGCCGGCAGTCAGCAAATCAATGGTGCCGAAAATATCGAAAAAGGCGTAGGTCATGTTGGTGATCACCAAAAAGAAGGTGATGGGGGAAAGCAGCGGTAGAGTGATGGAAAAGAAGCGGCGAAGGGCCCCCGCCCCATCGATGGCAGCCGCCTCCTGCAAATCTTTAGGCAGGTTTTGCAGCCCAGCCAGATAAAACAAAATGTTGTAGCCCATTTGCTTCCAAACGCTGGCAAAGATCACCACCCAAGGGGCTAAATTGGGATCGCTCAGCCAGTTCAAACGTGGGATCCCTACTAACCCCAGCAAGTAGTTGGCTACGCCGCCCAAGGGGTTGAAGATAATGAAAAAGATGATACCGGCCACTGCTGGCGAAATGGCGTAGGGCCAGATCAGCAAGATGCGATAGATTGCCGCCCCGCGGATGGGCTGGTAGGCCAGCGTGGCAATCAACAGGGATCCGCTCAGCCCCAACACCACGATGGCCGCCGAAATGGCGAAGGTAATCCCCAGGCTGCGCAGATAGGTGGCATCCGTCAGCAGAGCGGTAAAGTTGTCCACACAGACGAAGCGGCTGCGCGGCGCGCCCACAAAGGTGAGCAGGGTGGAGAGGCGCAGGGTATCCAGCCCTGGATAGTAGAGAAACACCACCAAAATGGCGAAGGTGGGCAACAAGAGCAGCCACGCCAGCCACCCCTGCTTGAAGATACCCCTCTCTTGGGGAGCTGCACTGGGGATCCCCAGGCGGCGCTCCCGCTCCTTGCGGATCCAGGCCAGCAGCGGCCAGAGGGGGATGGCCATGCCCGCCAGCACCAACCCCACGCCAAAAGCGAGGTCGATGGCCTTGCGCTCCGGCTCAAAGGTGCAAAAATCCAGCGGCACCATGAAGATCAGGGATCCCAACCCTCCTGCCAGCCCCCCCAGAGCCGCCCCCAGCAGCACAGGCCGCTCGATGCGCCGAAAACGGGATCCCACCCAGAGGGCCCCCGACAACCCCGCCAGCAGCGGCAGCAGCACTTGGATCCATTTCCCCATGTTCTCTCTCCCATCCAACCTTGCAAAAGCCAAAAAGGGGCAGGCCGCCGCCCACCCCCCATCCTCAGATTTTGCTTTGCTGTAGCCCAGCTCCTGACCAATTACTGATAGAGGGAGTTGTACTCGGCCAGAAGCCGGTTGGCAGTCTCGTTGGCCCTGGCCATGGCTTGGGCCGGATCCCCGCCCTTGAGCATGAGATCTTCCATGGTCTGGGTTACCACATTGCGAATCTCAGGAAAGGCTCCCAGCAACGCCCCACGGGTGGCAGGAGTGACCTTGGAGTTGTTGATTTGGTCGATAGCAGTGAAGAAGTTGGGGTTTTCCTTGAACCAGCCCTGCGACTCCAGCAAGGCTACCGAGCTTTTGCGAATGGGCAGATAGCCGGTCACTTGGTGCCATTCGGCAGCATTTTCGGTGTTATTCAGCCACAACATGAAGGTCAGCGCCCCCTCTTCCACCTCTTTGGGCAGATCCTTCACCAACCAAAGGCTGGCGCCCCCGATCAAGTTCCCCGTCCAACCCTTGTCGGCGTTGTAGGGCATGCGGGTGGTGACCAGCTCGATGTTGTTCTGCTTGGCGGCGTTGGTGATGTTGGCCGCGTCGGCGCTGCTGGTGATGGCCATGGCGACGGTGCCGGTTTGGATGGCTTGCTCCGTGGCCGCCCAATCGCGCTGCTTGCCGCTGTAGATGTAGTAGCCTTTGTCATACATCCCTTTCCACCAGGTGGCGATAGCCACCGAGGGCTGCGAGTCCAAAAAGACCTGGGTGGCCCGGGCGGCACGGCCATTTTCGTTGTTGGCCAAGAGAGCATCTTGCTGCGCCATCCACTGCTCGTAAAACCAGCCGTGGTTGGGCCAGGTGACGCAGCCCTGGGGAGCGTCGGGAAGCGCCATGATCTTCTCACAGGCGGCTTCTAGCTCCTGCCAGGTGGCCGGCGGCTTCTCGATCCCGGCCTTCTTCAAAATGGCGGTGTTGGAGTAGAGGATGGGGCTGGAGCTGTTCCAGGGCATGGAGGTGAACTTGCCATCCAGGGTGTAGTAGCTCACCACCGGCTCGATAAAATCCTCGAAGTTCACCGGGATCCCGTTCACTTCGGTGCGGTTGCCCAGCGCCTCGGCGATGGACTTGAAGTAGCCGAAATCCCGTGCCCGTTGGGTGCCCACCTCAAACCACTGCACCACTGCCGGAGCGGCTTTTTGTTGAATAGCGAGGTCGGTGGCCTGTTGAATTTCTTCGTAGTTGCCGTAGCCCTCAACAGTTACATTGTATTGAGGAAATTGCTTGTTGAACTCTGCCGCCTTTTGACGGGCCCAATCGAGACGGTTATCGGTAAAGGCAATCCAAACTTTGACGTTGGCAGGAGACTGGGCAAAGCTGTCAGCAGCCAGGAAGGCAGCACCAGCGGCAGCCGCCAGGCCGGCCAGAGCAGCCAGGAAAGTCCGACGGGTATTCATAAAATAAAATGCAGTCGCATCCACTAAGGGCAGGACTGATACTAGCGCAGCGACATTAAGAGCAGGTTATAAACCGGGGATCCTGAAGGGGCAACCCATCCGTCGCACCACCACCATCGACCCCCATCCGTGAAGGATCTGGTGGGATCCCCTGCTTAAGGCTGCCCAACCTGCCGCCGCAGCGCCTGGATCCCGGCAGCCAAGCCAAAGAGAACGAGTACCAGCAGGGTGCTCAGAGCTGCTGCCTGGTGGGTGTAGCCCCCCTGTTGCAAGCCAAAGATGAGCCACCCAAAGGTTTCTGAGCGGGAGGTGACCAAGAGGGCGGAGAGGGTCAGCTCGGCAAAAGATTGCAAAAACACCAGCAACACCGCTGCTGTCAAGGCCGGTGCCAGCAGGGGCAGCAGGATGTAGCGAAAAGTTTGCAGCAGGGAGGCCCCGTCGATGCTGGCCGCCTCCTCCAGGCTGGTGTCCAGGCTGCGCCAAGCAGCTTGCATCGGTTGCAGCGCCAGGGCCAAGAACCGCCCCAAGTAGGCCATCAGGATCAGCCACAGGGTGCCGTAGAGGCTCAGCCCCGGCAGGGGAGGGGGCAACCACACCAAAATGAGGGACAACGCAAAAATCAGGCCCGGCAGGGCATAGGGCAAGTCCACAATGAAGCTGAGCAGCGCCAGCAGCCGTGCTTTCAGCCGGGTCAGGGCGTAGCCCAAGATCGTCGCCATCCCGCTGCAGAGCAGCGCTGCTCCTCCCGCCAAACCCAAACTGTGCAGCGTGGCGCGGCGGGCCCGCTCCAGCTCAAACAGAACCAGCCGGAAATGCTCCAGCGTCAGGTTAGACCAGACCAAGGGCAGGCCATAGGCCCGCAGCAGGGCAGTTGCAGCCATGGCCAGCAAAGGCCCAAGGATGACCAGCAAGGCTGCGGCAAAGAGGATCCCGCTGAGCAGCCAACCCAGCCAGCCCAAGCGATAGGGATCCGGAGGGGCCTCGCCCGGATCCAGCCCCGCCTGAGGCTGCTGTGACCAGGCCAAAAAGAAGAGGGCCGGCAGGCCAAAGAGCAACGCCAGCGCCGCGCTGCGCCCAAACCCATCCCCGCCGAAGTTGATCACCTCTTGGTACAGCAGGGTGGGCAAAGTCAGGTAGCGTCCTGGGATCCCCAGCAAGGCCGGGATCCCGAAATTGCCCCAGGCCCCCAAGAAGGCCAGCGCCGCTGCTGCCGCCACAGAGGGCCGCAACAGGGGCAGCGTGATGAAGAGCCAAACCTGCAGCAGGTTGGCCCCATCCAGTTGGGCCGCCTCCTGAGCTTGCTTGGAGAGCCGGCTCAAGCCCGCCACCAGCGTCAGGTAGGCAATTGGCAGCACAAAAAGAGCCAGCAGCAGGATGATCCCCCCCGGCGTGTAGAGGCTCCACAGGGATCCCTGACCCCCCAAAATCCAGCGCAGCCCCTGCTGCAAATAGCCCACCGGCCCGGCCCATTGGATCCAGGCCAAGGCCAAAACCTGGGGCGGAACCACAAGGGGAGATAAAAAGAGCACCCGCAGGATGCTGCGGCCCGGCAAATCTGTCTGGGTGGTGAGTACCGCCAGCACCAGGCCGCCGACCAGCGCCAATGTGGCTGAGACCGCCGACACCCAAAGGCTGTGAACCAGCGCCAGATGGACACGGGGCGTTTCCAGCAACCAGCGGATGTTCTCACCTTCCCCGCTCAAAGCTCGCTGCAGCAGCCGCCAGAGGGGATAGGCATGGGTCAAAACCAAAAGGCCCGGTACAGCCACCAGCCAGGGAATGATGGGGTGCCTTAACCCTTTACTCAAACCCTCCCCCAGAAACGTTAGACCACGCCTTTGCCGACGCCCAAGGGATCCCACCTATTCCTCAAACAACTTGGCAAAGCGGGCCTTGTCGGCCTCGCGGCTTTGGGCCAACTCTGCTGCCGGGGCGCTCAAGATCTTCAGCTCGCTCAAAGCGGGGAACCCTTTTGGCGGCGTCACACCCTGCCGCAGCGGCATGTAGCCCATCTCAGCAGCGACCTCCTGCCCCTTCTGAGACAGCAAGAAGTCCACAAAAGCCTGGGCAGCTTCCAGGTTAGACGTTCCTTTGACAATTCCCACCGGCTCGGTAATCACCGGCACGCCCTCCTTGGGATAGACCACCTCCACTGGGGATCCCTCGTTGCGGCTGCGAATGGCAAGAAAGTCCACCACCATGCCGTAGCTCTGTTCGCCACTGGCGACGTTGCGGGCGACAGCGCCATTGCCCTGCACCAGCACCGTTTTGTTCTTTTTCAGGGCTTCGTACCACTCCCAGCCCAGGCCGGGGGTGCGTGTGATCACCCCCAAATTGTAGGCGGCAGCACCCGAATAGGTGGGGCTGGGCATCACCAGTTGGCCTTCCGGAACCTGGGCTAGGGCCGCCCAGCTATCCACGGGCTGGGCTTTGGCCGTGTTGTAAACGATCACCGTGGCCAGGATCTTGGTGCCGAAATAGTGGCAGTCTGGATCGTAGTAGGTGGCGGCGATGGCCTTGGCTTCAGGGCTGCAGTAGGGCTCCAGCAAATTGCGGGATTTCAGCAACTCAAAAGTAGGCGCATCGGCCACCAGCAGCACATCAGCCTGGGGACTACCCTTTTCGGCTTCCAGCAAAAAGCGGCTGATCACCTCCTCGGTGCCGGAGCGAAAGATCTCCACCGAAACCTCTGGATAAACTTCCCGAAACGCAGCCACGGTTTTCTGAGCATCTGCATCGGGTTGGGAAGTGTACAAACGCAAGGTGCCGGACGGCTTGGCCCAGGCTGGGTTCAGGGATCCCCACCCAAGGGGCTGGGCAAAAACCAGGCTCCAGAGTACCGCCAACAAAGGTAGAGGACGCTTCATCGTTTTCCCTCGCTTGAGAGCTTGACCTGGACTCCGCTACCAACTTGCCAAAGACAAAGGCATTTTCGGATTTCAGATCGCGTCCAGATCGCGACAGTGAAAATCCACTTCGACCTTCGCCCCCTGCAATTTTTGCCTTTGGCAAGAGTCAGCCATCGCTAAACTACCCCAGGAAGATTAACCCGAGGTTATCTCTGGATTCATCGAGGATGTTGAGATTCTCCCCGCGGCTACAGCTTGCCTTTGGAGTCCTTTCCGGTTTGTCAGAGTTAGTTCTGCGCCCTGGGCTACCCAGAACTTGCGGCTGATGCCGCAGCCCCCTGGGAGAGGGGAAAACCCTGGGCGCCGCCGCAGGCAAAAACCCTAGCTTCAAGGCCTGCAGCCTGCTGGCACAAAGGAACCCGGAACTGCCCTGGCTACTTTTTCCGCAGATTCCCCCAAGCCCACCCCTACTAGAGGCGCCCGGCGGGCTTGGCTGGCCGGTCGGCTCAGGCTTTCCCAAGGGTTGCTGGCGAATTTAGGCTTGCTTGAAATAGTCGGGCTCATTGCCGGGTTTCCACTTGATGTTGCAGCCGAGGCTGGGCTTTTGGTCGGGATCGATGGGCTTGCCCGCCAGCAGGTTATCCAGCGCCGCCCGCAAATCTTTGCCCGTCACCGGCACATCCGGCAGGCTGGGGCGGCTGTCGTCCAGTTGGCCGCGGTACACCAGCTTGCGCTCCGCGTCGAACAAGAAAAAGTCGGGGGTGCAGGCCGCCGTGAAGGCCTTGGCCACCTCTTGGCTTTCGTCGTAGCAAAACGGGAAGGTGAAGCCCAAGGTCTCGGCCATCTTCTTCAGGTTCTCGGGGCTGTCGTCGGGGTATTTCTCCACGTCGTTGGCGCTGATGGCTACAATGCCGACGCCGCGATCCTTATAATCTCTGCCAATGCGGGCCAGCTCCTCTTGCACATGCTTCACATAGGGGCAGTGCTGGCAAATAAACATCACCAACAGGGCCGGCTTGTCGGCAAAGGTGGAGAGGGAAATGGTTTGGCCGCTCACCACATCGGGCAGGCTGAAGTCAGGGGCAGGGGTGCCCAGAGGCAACATGGTCGAGGGAGTACGGGCCATAGCAAACCTCCAGCGTAAGGTTTCCTCAATCATCATGGATCATCCTGCTCCTCCCGCAGCAGCCCCCACCCCAAGCAGGCCGGGAACCGCTTTTACAATTGGATAGAGTCCGCAACATTTGGTTCGGGAGCTGAGCCTTGAGCACCGCCGTCTTGCCCGCTGCCCCCCTCGTGGATACCCACGTCCACTTGAACTATCCCGATTTTGCCGAAGATCTGCCGCAGGTGGCCGAGCGCTGGCGCCAGGCCGGGATCCAGCAACTGGTGCACTCCTGCGTAACGCCGGCGGAGTTTCCCCAATTGCAGGCCATTGCCGACCAGTATCCGGAGGTGTTTTTGTCGGTGGGGCTGCACCCTCTGGAGGCGCGCCAGTGGCAGCCGGATCTGGCCGAAAAGATCGCCCAGTTGGCCGCCGGCGACCCCCGAGTGGTGGCCATTGGGGAGACAGGCCTAGATTTCTACAAGTCCGACCCGGCCGATGTGGAGCGGCAAACAGAATCCTTCCGCGCCCACATTGCCCTTGCCCAGGAGCAGGATTTGGCCCTGATCGTCCATTGCCGCGAGGCGGCAGCAGCCACCTACGAGATTTTGAGGGAGGCCATGGCTGCCAGGGGGCCGCTGCGGGCGGTGATGCACTGCTGGAGCGGATCCCCGGAGGAGACGCGACTGTTTGTGGAGCTGGGCTGCTTCATCAGCTTTAGCGGCATCGTCACCTTTAAGAACGCTGAGACGGTGCGCCGCTCGGCCCAGGAGGTGCCTCTGTCCCAGCTTCTGGTGGAAACCGATTGCCCTTTCCTGGCCCCCACCCCCTTCCGCGGCAAGCGCAACGAGCCGGCCCATGTGCAGCGGGTGGCCCAAACCCTGGCGGAGCTGTTGCAGATCCCCTTGCAAGACCTGGCCCGACAGACCAGCCAAAATGCCGCCCGCCTCTTCCGCCTGCCTCAGCCCCCCTTGTGAAGAAGGGTGGAGAACTTTTGGCATTTTTTAAGCTTTTTACTTGGGGCTCTCTAACTTCCCGGCAGGGGGCGCTATCGTGAAAGAGGAGGTGTAGCTTCCAATACTTTTGCACTCCCCTATAGCTATGGAAACCTTAGCCCCTGCAGCCTGCGCCAGCCGGGATGTCCTCATCAACCGCATTACCCACCAGATCCGGCAATCCCTGGAGCTGGATCAGATCCTGAGGGCAACGGTGGAGGAGGTGCGCGCCTTTTTGGGCACGGATCGGGTCAAGGTATACCGCTTCGACCCGGAAGGCCATGGGACGGTGGTGGCGGAAGCCCGACAAGCCGAGCGGTTGCCCTCCCTCTTGGGCCTATCGTTTCCGGCGGGGGATATCCCAGAAGAGGCGCGGCAGCTGTTTCGCCTGGCCCAGGTGCGGGTGATCGTGGATGTGGAGGCCCAGACCCGCTTCCTCAGCCAGCCGGAGTCGCTGGGCCACTTTGCCCAGGCCCGGCCTTTGCCCCTGGGCGAGGTGCCGCAGCGGCTGGTGGATCCCTGCCATGCCCACTACCTCAAGTGCATGGGGGTGGCCTCCTCCCTGGTGGTACCCCTCCTGCATCACCAGCAGTTGTGGGGGCTCTTGGTCTCCCACCACGCCGAGCCCCGCTCCTACTCTGCCGAAGAGCTGCAGGTGGTGCAGTTGGTGGCGGATCAGGTGTCGATTGCCATTGCCCAGGCGGAATTGCTGGAGCAGGCGCGGCAAAAGGCGCAGCAGGAACGTTTGATTAACCAAATTGCGGCGCTGGTGTACTCGCCGCTCCACCCCGAGACCACCTTGACCACTGTGCTGGAGCAGCTTACCGCCGGCCTCCAAGGGATCGGGGCGCGGCTGCGCATCCGGTTCCTGGGCCTGGACACCCTCTGCCACCATGGGATCCAGCCGCCGGCAGGCTACGACGCCTGGCTGCAGGAGCAGGTGGGAAGGCCCAAGACAGCAGGAAACGGGGTGAAGACGTGGTCGCTTTCCCAGTTGGAGAAGTGGCCAGAACTGCAGGCCCAGCTGCAGCAGACGCCCATTCGCGGGCTGCTGGCGGTGCCGCTGGTTTGGAACGAGCAGCTGGTGGGCTGGCTGAGCGTCTTTCGCGGCGCCCTCTGCCAAGAGACCCACTGGGCCGGCTACCGCTGGCCCGCCCAAGGGGAAGGTGGGGAGGATCCCCGTCAAGAACTGCCGTTGATCTCCTTTGCCGCTTGGCGGGAGCTGAAAGTTGACGAGCCCAAGGCCTGGTCGGCCGCGGAGCTGGAGCTGGTCGGCCGCGCTGCGGTGCACCTGGCCCTGTCGATTGCGCAAAACCAGCTCTACCGGCAGTTGCAAGATCTCAACGCCCGTCTGGAGCACGAGGTAGAGGAGCGGACGGCGGCCCTGCAGCGCTCTTTGGCCATGGATGCCCTCTTGCAGCGGGTTACCGACCAGGTGCGCAGCAGCCTAGACGAAGCCCAGATCCTGCGGGCGGTGGTGCAGGAGTTGGCGCTGGGGCTGCCCATCCAAGGCTGCGATCTCTGCCTCTACGAGGGAGCAGCCGGCCAGGCCACCGTGCGCTATGAATACACCGCCGCCCTGCCGCCCGCCGGCGGGATCACCCTAACCCTGGCCGACTACCCAGATCTCTACCGACAACTGCAAAGGGGGCAGGCGGCGCAACTGTGCCATCTGCCGGGGCAAAGCTGGATCCCACGGCGGGAAGGGCTGACGCTTTTGGTTTGCCCGCTGCGGGATGACCAGGGGGCGTTGGGCGATCTGTGGTTGGCCAAGGCGGCAGCCGAGTGCTTTGATACCCTGGAGATGCAGGTGGTACAGCAGGTAGCGGATCACTGTGCCATCGCCATCCGCCAGGCTCGCCTCTACCAGGCCTCGGTGCAACAAATCAGTGAGCTGGAGCGCCTCAACCGCCTCAAAGATGATTTTTTAAGCACCGTCTCCCACGAGCTGCGCACCCCCATCACCAACATGAAAATGGCCATCCAACTGCTGAAAATGGCCCGCACCCCCCAAAAACGGGAGCAATATCTGCAAATCCTAGAGCAGGAGTGCGAGCGCGAGGCGGAATTGATCAACGATCTGCTGGATCTGCAGCGGTTGGAGCAGGGATCCAAACCCCTTCATCTTGAAGAAGTGTCCCTGGCCGCCTGGCTGCCCACTGTGCTGCAGCCCTTTGTGCAGCGGGCCGAGGCCAATCAGCAACAGTTGCAGTGGCAGATTGACCCGAAGGTGGGCAAGGTGGTGACGGATCAGGCCGCCTTGACGCGGGTGGTACAGGAGCTGGTCAACAACGCCTGCAAGTACACCCCGCCTCAGCACCGCATCACGGTGACGGCGCGCCGCCTCAGCCCTGAACAAGTGCAAATTCGGGTGGTCAACGAGGGGGTGGAGATTCCCCGCAGCGAGTGGGAGCGCATCTTCGAGAAGTTCTACCGCATCCCCAGCGGGGATCCCTGGAAGCGGGGCGGCACCGGCCTGGGGCTGGCTTTGGTTAAGCAGTGGATGCAGCGGCTGGGGGGCTGCGTCTCTATAGAAAGTGGCCAGGGCAAGACGTGCTTTACCCTGGTGTTGCCGCAAGGATCCCTGCCTGGGCAGACCTCTTGCACCGCGTGATGGGCGATTGCGATTTGGAAGCGCTGCAACGGGCGGTTGAGCAATTCAACCGGGGGGAATTCTACGCCTGCCACGACACCCTGGAGGCCCTGTGGATGGAAGCGGTGGATCCGGAGCGGCGCTTCTACCAGGGGCTGTTGCAAACCGCCGTGGCCTACTACCACCTGCAAAACGGCAACCGCCGCGGCTGCATGATCCTGCTGGGGGAGGCCAACCGCAAGCTGGCCGACTTTCTGCCCACCTACGCTGGCTACAACCTGCAAGCTCTCTGGGAAGCCAACCAGAGCCTCCTGCAAGAGCTCTCTTGCCTCCAGCCTGAGGATCCCTTGCCCCCGGTAGCCTCTCCTACTCTGAGGGTTGTTGGCGGTAAGCCCGATTGAGATGAGAAACTTCTTGGCCCCTCTCCCAGAACCCCAGGAGCTAGCGACGCTTGGAGCGGCGAGCCTGCCGTTCTGCCTCGTTGCGCCGCCGCCGATCCCGCCAGTCGATAAAGGTGATGTAGCCAACGCCCACCGTTACAGCCGTCAAGAGCAAAAAGATGCTCCCATACGCAAGGCGGGCCACCCAGGGCAAGTCGGTTTCCATAGAGCCAGAGGTAGCGAAGGACAAGGGGGATGCTTGGGGCTACATGCCGTTACGGCCCCAAACCACGAAGGCAATGGAAAGGGCGAAGAAAGCCGCAACGGCAACCCAGCCAAAGGTGATGATGTCCATAGGTCTAGCCAAGCAAAGAAGGCTCATCGGGGTGATCCCATTTTACGGGATGGGATCCCCGGCGCATCTACAACAGGGCTCGACTGGGTAGATTAAGGTCAGAGGCCAAAACCCAAGCCAAAGGGAGGACGCGATGGTACTGGAGACCCTGCCGCTGGTGGCCGCGGTGGCCATCGCCATTTTTGTGCTGGTTTTCTGGGTGCGGGTGGTTCGGGAGGCCATCTGGACGGCGGTGGGGATCGTGGTCCTCCTGGCCGTGCTGTACGTGGTCTTTAGAATTGGCCCGCGGCAGGTGTTGCAGGAGCTGCGGGATCCCTTCGCCTTTTTGGAGCAGGTGTGGCAGGTGATCGTCGCCTGGTTCCGGGCCTTTTTCCCCTAGCGCGTTGTCCCCTATACAATTCCTCGTACAATGGACTGGGCTTGGGTTGGGGCTGCCGGCCCTTCCCCTTTGTTCTGCAACCCTGACGCGCTTCGATTGCTGGCCATGCCTTCCGACTCCGCACAGGATCCCCAAAGCCTCCCAGACCCTGCCCCGCAAGACGGGATCCCAGTTCCCGAAGACATCCAAGTGGAGGTGGAGGACTTGGGGGATCGCCGCCGCCAAGTGCGAGGTTGCGTCTTGATCCCGGTGGAGCGGCAGCGGGTTTGGCAGGTTTTAACCGATTACGACCATCTGGCGGAGTTTGTGCCCAACTTGGTGGAAAGCCGCTTCCTCGGCAGCGAGAACGGCCGCAAGCTGGTACGCCAGGTGGGATCCCAAAAGGTTCTCTTTGCCCGCTTTTCGGCGGCAGTGGTGCTGGCCATTGAGGAAATCTTTCCCCACCAGCTTCGCTTCCAAGAAATAGAGGGGGACTTTCTCCTTTTCGAGGGGTTTTGGGAGCTGGCCGAGTGGCTAAACCAGCAAACTTTGCTCACCTACCACCTGCAGGTGAAGCCGCCGCGCCCCATGCCGGTCGGCCTGGTGGAACGGCGCATCTGCCGAGACTTGGCCTTCAATCTCCAGGCCATTCGGGAGCGCTGCCTGAGTTTATACTCCCAATAGGGCGTGCCATCCCTCACCCCCAGCCCCTCTCCCAAAGGGACGTCCCTCACCCCCAGCCCCTCTCCCTTTGGGAGAGGGGAGCTATGCGGCAACCTGATTTGTTGGACATTCGCGGTTTGCATTTGCCGGCTGGGATCCCAGCTCATCGCAGCAGCCTGGCAGCCCCCCACTTTTCAGGCGGCCATCGAGGGCTGAGTCTGGGTTCGTGGGTTTGCTATCGGCAGGGTGAAGTGGAAGGCACTGCCCTGGTTGATCCCCGGCGATTCGGCCCAGATGCGCCCCCCCATCGCCTCAACGATCAGCCGGCAGATGGCCAGCCCCAAACCCGTCCCGCCCACGGAACGGCGCAGGGATCCCTCTGCCTGGTAAAACCGCTCGAAGATGGCTTGCAACCGCTCCGGCTCAATGCCTCGCCCGCTGTCGGCCACAGTAAATCTCACCATCGCTTCTCCAGGTTCGCCGGCTGGTGGCTCCACCTCTGCCCGGATCCAGATCCGCCCGCTGGGAGGAGTAAACTTGCAGGCATTGTCCAACAGCTTGCGCAACACTTCCACCAGCCACTCGCCATCTGCCCTGACCATCGGCAGCCGTTTGGGCAGCGCCTGCTCGATGGTGGGTAACTCCTCGTGCCGTCGTCGCGCTTTCACGTTGCTCAGGGCCAGCTCCACGCATTCTTGGGCAGACAGCGGCTCAATATGCCAGCGAACGCGACCACTTTCCAGCTTGGAGAGGGTGAGAAAATCCTGCACCAGCTCCCGCAGCCGACCGGCATCCTGCAGGGCCGCATTCAACATCTCCTGGCGCCTCTCCAAGGGCATGTCGGGGTCGCCGGCCAAAGACTCCAGACACACTTGAATGGTGGACAAAGGAGTGCGCAGCTCGTGCCCGATCACGGCAATCAGCTCCGACTTGGCCCGATCCAGAGCCTGCAACTGGCGATTCAGCTCTTCCAGGTGCTGATAGGCTTCTGCCTGCAGGAGGGCTACTCCTACCTGGTTGGCAATGGCTTCCGCCAGCTCCAGGGTGGCCAGCTGCCAGCGGCGGGGGTGTTGGTGGTGCAGCTCCAATAGGCCCAGCAACCGCCCCTGATAGAGAATCGGCATGGCCACCCAAGCGCGAATTTGCGCCGCCTGCCACAGCTCCGGCACTTGCTGCAAGCGCGGATCCTTTTGGGTGTCCTCGCAACACACCAGTTGGGCCGAGGCCATCGCCTCCTGCAAAAAAGGGTTGCTTGGCACGGGCCAGAGGGATCCCTTGAGGCTGCCCATCGTCAGGGTGTGATACTCGTGATCGATCTGGACAGCAGGAACCTGACCGTCGTAGCGGTAGATCAAACAGCGCCCCACCTTCGCTGCCTGACCCAATTCCTGAACGGCAATGGTCAGGATATCGCCGGGATGCAAAGACTGGCGAATGGCGCTGCTGATGCGGTTGATCAAGTGTTCTTTGCGCTCTTGAGCTTGAATGGTGCGATAGGCCCGCTGCAGCTTGTATTGCCCTACCTGGAGATAGGTGATCAGCCGCTCCGTAAAAGGGCCGGGGTTCAGTTGGCTGTCAGCATCCTGGGGAGCTCCTTCGAGGTACTGGCGAACCGGCTCCAGGCGAGGGGCCAGATCCGGACGGTAGCCAAGGATCTTCGGCAACAGAGCCAAAGCCGCCTGGGCAGTGACGGAGCGATCAAATGACCAGATGCCATCGAATTGGCGGGCCGCATCCATGTCGCTGCCCTGCCAGGGCCGCTCCCGACACACCAAGCAGGTGGCATAGTGGGCGTCGATAACGATCAAATGCCACTCCTGCGCCAGCGGATCCTCCGGATCCAGGGGGATAAAGTCAGGGGGCAGGTCGGCCTGAGCCCCATCGGGAGCAGCCAACACAAACACATCTTGGGCAACCGCGCCGATGCGACGGTAGCGCCGCGCCTCCTGGCGGTAGTAGCGCTCCTTTTGAAAATTGGCGAACACCCACGGGGATCCCTGACCTTGCAACACCTGATCCTCGATGGCGTGGCTAAGGGCAACCAGAGAAGACTTGAAATAAAGTTGCGGGCGCAGATGGGGCAAAGCCTCCAGCAGATCGCTCAATAGGGAAGTCCGACTCTGACGGCTCTGGCGGGATCTAGGGCGGGTAGAAGTCATAGCCCTATTGGCAAGTTCGGTTGGCAAGGAGTAACTTAGCCGTGGAGAAAGCGCCTGGCGGGCTGGCCTAGGTTTAGTCTAGCGGTTGGGTTCTGCAGCAAGGCGAACTTAACGAGCTGCAAGATCTGGCTAACTTGGGCTAAGAATTGTAAGGTTGTGTGTAGACCCAATGTCGGGATCCCGGTACAGCCAAGAGGACGTGCAACAAATTCTCCAGTGGGCCATGGCCCGCCAGCCGCGTCTGGGCGAGTTTACCCGCGCCCAACTGCAGGAGATGGCCGCCGAACTGGGGATCTCCTCCCAAGAGCTGGATCTGGCCGAACAGGAATGGAAGGCCTGGCAAGAGCTGAACAGCCAACATCGCGAATTCCAGCGCTACCGCCGCCGGCAGTTTTACCAGTTGCTGGGGCGATATGCAATTGTCAACAGCTTTCTGCTGGGCTTGGACTGGCTTTCCGGCGGAGGGCTATCCTGGTCGCTGTTTATACTCATGGGCTGGGGCTTGACAGTTTCCCTCAAAGGCTGGAACGCCTATCAAACGGAGGGTGAACGCTACGAAAAGGAGTTTCAGCAGTGGCAAAAGAAACGCCAGAAGAAGCTTCAGCGTCGATGAGTAGCATCTCGTCTCTCTGCTTTGAGCGGCGATGGTCTTAGAAGGAGACTGCCGGCAGATGCTAGTATAGGTAGCTGCAGAGGCAAATGCCTGTGCGGGCGTAGTTTAATGGTAAAACCGCAGTCTTCCAAACTGCTGTTGACGGTTCGATTCCGTTCGCCCGCTTCCAGCCACCCAAAGCCATAAACCCGCTCCAGATAAGCACTTCCAGCCTTAAACTGCAGTTGAGTTTGGGGTCAGAAAGTGTCAGGAAACGGCTATGGAGAAAAGGGAAAGCTTGGTACGCTTTTGGTCTGAACTGGCACTGCCGGGGGTGGCGGTACCGGTTGTCGACGGGGGCGCCGGACGAAGAACTTGGCTAGAGCCTTATCTTGTCAGCAACAATTTCTAACAATCGCTCCCCAGCGCTTACCTTCGGGCTAGGGACTACCTCTCGGAGCTTATTGCAGCCAAGGCCTGGCGATGCAAGTCGGGGTTGGCCGCCGCCAGCACTTCCCCCCTAGACGTGCGGGTCAAGGGATCCCCCGACCAATCGGTAATCAGGCCGCCGGATCCCTCGATAACAGGCACGAGAGCAGCAAAGTCGTAGAGGGCAAGCCCACACTCCATCACCAGATCGATGTAGCCGCTGGCCAACAAGCCGTACTGGTAGCCGTCGCCGCCGTAAGAGGTGATGTGAACCGAGCGGCTGAGCTGCTGAAAGCGCTGCCGCTGGTCAGGCTGGGCGAACAAATCGGGGGTGGTGCAGCTTAGGTAGGCGCGGCTGAGTTCAGTGGTGGCTTTGGTGCGCGTGAGCTGTTGGGTGGAGGGGGTTATCCAGCGGGTTGGTTGTCCCTGCACCCCCAGCCAGCGCTCGCGCAGCACCGGCTGATCGATGAGGCCCAAGATGGGGCGATCCTCCGCCAACAGGGCGATCAAAGTGGCAAAGGTGGGCTTGCCGGTGGAAAAGGCGATGGTGCCATCCAAGGGATCCAAAACCCAGGTGTAGGGGGATCCGGTCTGGTGGAAGCCAAACTCCTCGCCGAGGATGTTGTGCTCCGGCACGTGGGCGGCCAGCAGCGCCCGCATCGCCCGTTCCGCCTCCCGGTCGGCTATCGTTACAATTGGCGAGCGGGCCTCCTTGTATTCGGCTTTCAGCTCCCCGCGAAACAAAGGTCGGATCACCGCTCCGGCAGCCTCGGCCAGGGCCTGCGCCAATTCAATCCATTCTGGCTTGACCACCTTACTCTCTCTGTACTTTGTCCTGATACATTTACGCTGAACACTGCTGAGCATTATCGCTCAACGGTGCAGCGATAGCATCCTGCCCACTGCTGAACAGGATGGCGGTATCCCGCAAAGCTCTGAGCATAACACCCAGAGCGCCTTGCCAATCTCGTGGCAGCCTATGGTTGCACTTTGGGCATCTAAACACCTTTGCGCCACCCAACTTGGTGTGGATGTGCCCGCACTTGGTACAGGTTTTGCTGGTGTACGCTTCCGATACTTCCACGACAACCACGTTTTTCTTCTTGGCTTGAAACTTCAGGAACTGCTTGAACCGATAGTGCGCCCAGGTGAGCATCGCCCTTGCTGTCTTGCTACCAAACTTCCTCCCTGCCTTGGCAACCATCTTGGCTGACTCGAAAGTGGGGAGGAATATCAATCGGTAGTTATCTGTTAGGAACGCTCTTCTAGCATAGAAAAAGACTTCCCCTCGGCTATGCGCTCTGGCCGACTGTTAACCCCTCTGGAATGGCTCTGGATCGCGATTGGGGTGATCTTGACCATTTTGGGCACCCTAACCCAGGTGAGCTTGCCGCCTCAGTGGCCAGGGGTGGGCGGATATAGCTTTTCCCTGCAAATCGGCGGCGTGCTGCTGACGGCCTGTCTGGCGGGGCCGGTGGCGGCAGTGTGCGCTCAGATCGTCTATCTGGGATTGGGGTTGGCGGGGCTGCAGGTGTTTGCCCAAGGAGGCGGATGGCAATACCTGTACCAGCCCGCCTTCGGCTATTTGCTCGGGTTTCTGCCTGCAGCCTGGGCCTGCGGGACAATGGCCTTTCGACAAACGGATCCTCATTTACCGCGCGCCTCCTTTCCCCCTCGCCGCAACCCCTACGTGCAGCCCAGCCTCTCTGCGCCGGTGCGTCTGCAAGACTTGGCCGCCGCCGGTTTGGTGGCCCTGACCCTGGTTCACCTGACCGGGATCACCTATCTCTTAGCTACTCAGCCCTGGAATGGAGAGTTGCTGCAGTTGCTTCGGCTCTACTCTGGCTATACCCTGCCAGGACAGCTCATCGTGGTCAGCTTCGCTGCCCTCCTAGCCCTGATCCTGCGGCGCTTGCTGCTGCTTTAGCGCAAAAGACCTTCTATCTTTGCGCGATTGGGCATTTGCTCTTGGGCTGGAGCAGCAAAGATTAGCCTAGAGGCAAACTTGCCCCAGAGAAGGGACAAGGGGTTTCCAAGGTTTCACCAGGTTTCTGCAAAGTTTCGTGAGAAAAGGCAAGAATGCGACGCGCTGCGCTAACTCTCTTGGCAACGGGCTTTCTAGCCACCACTCTGACCGCCTGCGGCAACAGCGGCAACTCTGGCGGATCGATTGTCATTCCACCCCAAAGCCCAACCGTTTCCTTTATCAATCCGCCTACCTCTGGGCGCGTAGGCACCTCCACACCGGCTTTCACGGTGCAGGTCAGTGTGCCGGGCGGCGCCCGCTCAACCCAGTTTGTGGAACTGGAAACCTTCAACCCGCTTGGCACGCGCGTGCAAAGGGAAGTCTTTAGCCCCCAGCAGGTTGGCTGCAGCCCAGGTGCCACTTTCTGTAGCTTCAACACCGACTTCCGGGTTGCTCCTGGCGATCCTGCCGGCGTTTGGCAGTTTCGAATCACTGCCTTTGACCAGCAAAACCGCTCTGGATCCCAGACTCTTCTGATTACAGTCTTTCAGTAGGCAAGCCGAGCCGTTGCTTTGGATTGAGAGCTAAGCGAAAGCAGGGGATGCGTCAAGCACCCCCTTAAGGCGTAAGCCCTTCTCACCAGGAACGCCCAAATGCGGGATCCCTCATTCCATGTCCCGACGGTTGGGGTTGCGGGCAGGGTCATTGCTCAAGAAACCAAAAACAAACAGCCCCACAAAAAAGATTACCACCGCGTAAACAGAGATTTTCAGTAACAGCATAGTTTCAGCGACCCGTTTCCAAGTGGATGAAGCGAACAAGCAACAAAGCAATGGTAGAGCAAAGACCGAGAGCCACGGAGACGGGATCCCGTCAGACCTGAGGCTCGGCAAAAGTTCTTCACAAGATCATACCTCCCAACAGCTCCTCATTCCCGCCGTTGGCCCCAATTTGTCCCCAAAACGCCTCGGACACTTGCCGGAAAAGAGCCGCAAAGCTCGGCCAGATAGGGATCCCTGGCAAGGGGCAAAATTGTTAAGAAATGTTTTAAAGCGAAAAGCAACATTGCGCTCGCTCAGCGGCAGCAGTGTTGGAGAAGGCTGGGGAATGGGAGGATGGGATCTGCGGCTTTGCTGGCTGGGTACCTATCTATGCCTTTTGACTTGTCCGGTAATCCAGTTCATCAGTTAAACCACTGGGATGCTTCAGAGGAGCGGTTGCCCAGTCAGGCAAGACCTCCGTCGTCTCAAGAGATCTATTGCTCCCGGGAACTACAGCTTTCAGACGGCACCGCGGTTTTTCTGCGCCACTGGCTACAGGGATCCCCGCGGGGCCGGGTGTTGCTGTTGCACGGCAAAGGGGATCACGGCGGCGGGTTTGGCCCCTTGGCGGCGGAGTTGGCGGCTCAGGGGTGGGAAGCTTTGGCGCCCGACATGCGGGGATTTGGTTCGCTGCTGGATCGACCGCTTCGGCCAGTACCAAGCGGATCTAGAGGCAATCGTCAAGCAAGTTTGGCCCCAGCGAGAGCTCCCGCAGATCTGGTGTGGGTACAGTGCAGGGGCCAATTGGGTTACGGAATATGCGCTTGCTCACCCCGACCAGGTGCAAGGTTTGATCCTTATCTCCCCGGCCTTTCGTATCGACCACTATTTCAACCACTTTACCTGGGGTCTTTTACAGGTCTTGGACAAGGTTTTGCCCCAGTTGGCCCTGACCGGCCTCTACGAACCCGGGCGGGTGACCTCCCTAGCGGAGCAGCAGGCAGCCTTGGCTGCAGATCCTTACGTGTGTGGTGTTACCCGGGCCCGGTTTACGGCGGAGCTGGTGCGCAGCGGCCGGCGCTGCCTTGAACAAGCCCACCGGCTGGAGCTGCCAGTTTTGGTGCTCTACACCTCTGCCGATATTGTTGTCAATCCTGCTGGCGCTGTGGAGTTTGCCTGTCGGCTTCCCAAGGGTGAAGTCTACGATTTTCCCCAGTCGCGCCACGACCTTTTGCACGACTGCGAGGCTGCAGCTGTTCAGCAAGCAATTGGCTGCTGGTTGGAGCGGCATTTTCCCCCTCCGCTTTGACTGAGCTCCTGGGGCCCTCATGGCAAAATAGAGAGGCCCTCTTTCTCCTGCTCCTATGAGCCAAGACCTGATCTACCGTCCCCGCCGGCTGCGGCGCACCGAGGCCCTTCGCCAGCTGGTTCAGGAGACCCACCTGCGGGTGCAGGATCTCATCTACCCCCTGTTTGTCATGGAAGGGGAGAACCAGCGGCAAGAGGTGGAGTCGATGCCCGGCTGCTACCGCTACACCCTGGATCTGCTCCTCAAGGAGGTGGAGGAGGCGGCCAACTTGGGGATCCCGGCGGTGGCCCTCTTCCCGGTGGTGCCCGAAGAAAAGAAAGACCCCACGGGGCGAGAATCCTTCAACCCGGAGGGCCTCATCCAGCGGGCGGTGCGTCGGATCAAGCAGGAGATCCCCGAGATCCTGGTGATCACGGATGTGGCCTTGGATCCTTACAACAGCGACGGCCACGACGGCATTGTGCGGGACGGGGTGATCCTCAACGACGAGACAGTGGAGGTGTTGGTTAAGCAGGCCCTCTCCCAGGCGGAAGCGGGAACCGACATCGTGGCCCCCTCCGACATGATGGACGGTCGCGTCGGCGCCATTCGCGAGGCCCTGGATGAGCAAGGCTATACCGACGTGGCGATTCTGGCCTACTCCGCCAAGTATGCCTCCGCTTTCTATGGCCCTTTTCGCGATGCCCTGGGATCCGCGCCCAAGTGGGGGGATAAAAAAACCTATCAGATGGATCCCGCCAACGCCCGCGAGGCTCTTAGAGAAGTGGAGCTGGACGAGGCGGAAGGGGCGGACATTGTGATGGTGAAGCCGGCCTTGGCCTACCTGGACATTATCTATCGGGTCAAGGAAGCGACAGATCTGCCCGTGGCCGCCTACAACGTGAGCGGCGAATACGCCATGATCAAGGCTGCTGAGCAAAAGGGCTGGATCGACGGCAAGAAGGTGATGATGGAATCCCTCTTGGCCATGAAGCGGGCCGGCGCTGACATGATCCTCACCTACTTTGCCAAAGAGGCGGCCCTGCTGCTGCAACAGTCCTAGCTAGGGCCTTCTGGACAACTGGGGAGATTGTCCAATCCAGGTGGGGGGTGCCTTTTTCTCTGCGTCGGCTACTAGGTCGCTGGGATCCACCAGGCGCACCTGGATTTGATCGGGCGGCACGCGGTTGAGGCGTTCCTTGATGAGGGCTTGCTGCTGCAAGGGATCCATGCCGCGATCCACTCCCTCCCGCAACCGTGAGACTCGGGCTGAGAGGACTTCGAGGTTCTGCTCCAAAACCTGCAGGCGGTGGTGCTGGGCCAACTGCACCGGTAAAAGGCGATACAGGCCGCCGAGGGCAGCCGCCGTAAACACGAGGTTCACCCCGATGCGACAGAGCAGTTCCCAAGCTTGGGGCTCCGGCTCTGGGGCTCGTCGTTCCCGCAGGCGAGACAGATTTCTTGAACAGGAAGGCCGGACGGGGATCGTCCGCGGGCCGGGAACCGGGAGAGAAGGGGGCGCTCCGGCCCGAACCAGGGATCCCTGCCCCTGCAAACGACGCAGCCGCGGAGCAATAGAGACGCCCAGCTCAGGCCGAGGAACCTGCCCCTCATTGACAGACATGGGGCGAGCCGAGGTACGCGAAGTAGACTTGGGTGTCACGGGTGAAGGGAAGCAATCGGGGGATGAAAGACCACCTCTGCTACTGGGAAGCGCAGCTAGGGCTTATTGAAGCCGATTTTTCCGAACGTGTCAGGCGGTGGTCCAAAACATTTTTCTTTTCAGCTCTACTCCGGTACGGCGGAGGCGGATTTCGGCTCTTTTTCCGGGTCTTCGGTCAACGCCAAGCAGGAACTGCCGGACAGCCCAGAGAAAAACCGGCTATGGCCAAACCCGGAAACGCGCTAGGCTAGAGGTTCCTACCTTGGGCAAGCTCTACGCCGTCCAAAGGACGAAGGCAACAGAGAGCCCAGGGGCTTGTAGGGTGCTTATCGGGATCCGCCTATGCGCATTGCCATCACGGGTGGGAGTGGTTTTATCGGGCGCCGCTTGGTGGCCCGCCTGCTGGAGCGAGGAGATGAGGTGTTGGTTTTGAGCCGCCGCCCTGAGCAGGCCCGCCGCGTTCTGGGAGCATCCCCCAACCTCAAGCTGCTGGAGTACGATCCCTACCAACCGCAAGCCTGGGCCTCAGCTCTGGAAGGCTACGAGGCCATTGTCAACTTGGCCGGAGAGCCCCTGGCCTCTTCCCGCTGGACAGAAGCTAAGAAAAGAGAGATCCGCCGCAGCCGCGTGGAAACTACCCAGGCTCTTGTCCAGGCTCTTGCTTCCCTGCAGCAAAAGCCCCGGGTGCTCCTCAGCAGCTCGGCGGTGGGCTACTACGGATCCCATCCCGAAGGGGATCCCCTGACGGAGGCGGATCCCCCGGGCCAAGGCTTTTTGGCAGAAGTCTGTCAAGCTTGGGAAGCTGCCGCCCGCCCGGCAGAGGAGCTGGGGATCCGCCTGGCCATCCTGCGCACCGGGATCGTGTTGGGGCCCGATGGGGGAGCGCTGGCCCAAATGCTTGCCCCCTTTCAGTTCTTCCTCGGCGGCCCCATTGGCTCTGGCAAGCAGTGGGTCTCCTGGATCCACCGCGACGACTGGGTGAGTCTAGTCTGCTTCCTGCTGCAACAGGGATCCGGCGTCTTCAACGCCACTGCCCCTAACCCAGTGCCAATGGAAGAGTTCTGCCGCACGTTGGGGCAAGTTCTGGCCCGCCCCTCGTGGCTGCCGGTACCAGCCCCAGCCCTAGAACTGCTGCTGGGCGAAGCAGCTCAGGTGGTTCTAACAGGGCAGAAAGTGATCCCCCAAGCCGCGCTGCAGCTGGGGTTCACCTTCCAATATCCCCACCTCAAAGAAGCCTTGCGGCAACTCCTCATCCCCCAGGGCAACCGCTGAGCGTAGCCATCTAGGAGGCAAGCCCTTGCCGCCGCTCTGGCTTCCCCCAAGATTTAGGTTTTCCTGGGTAAGCGGGCCAGCGAAGCGCCTTCCGGATCCACCCGGTTGGCCAGCGCTGCCACCCCAATCATTGGCAGGCTCACCACCAGGCAGAAGCCCCACTGCTCCCAAGCTAGCGGTGCCGTGTCGAAGAGAGCGTTGAACAGGCTCCATTGGCTGAAGAGGATCTGCAGCAGGATGGCCGCTCCAATGCCGATGGTGATAGCCGCCACATCCATTAGGCGTTCGCGGCGTTCCAACTGGCTGGCGCGCCCGCGGCCCAACAGGGTAGGAATAGCCTGGCTGAGGCTGAGCAAGTAGAAGATGCGCCCAATCACCAGCGTCTGAATGGCCATGCTGCGGGCCAGGTTGAGGTTGCCGGTGGTTTGTTCGATGTATTCAAAAACCCCGAAGATCAAGAGCCAGTTAAAGGCTGAAACCAGCAGAATGCGCTGCAGCAGCCGAGGAGAGAGCAAGTTGGCATCGGGATCCCGCGGTGGTTGGGTCATCTCCCGCCCCGTGCTGGGCTCAAAGGAGAGGGGCACTGTCATGGTGATGGAGTTGATCATGTTGAGCCACAACACCTGGATGGCCAAAATGGGCAGCTCGCGGTTGAGGAGGACGCTGAGGAGAAGGGTCATTGACTCCCCGCCGTTCACCGGCAGGATGAAGGCGATGGCCTTGAGCAAGTTGTTGTAGACAGTGCGCCCCTCCTCGACGGCGGCCTTGATGGAGGCGAAGTTGTCGTCGGTCAAGATCATGTCGGCGGCGGCTTTGGCCACTTCCGTGCCGCCCCTCCCCATGGCAATGCCCACATCTGCCTGCTTCAAGGCCGGGGCGTCGTTGACCCCATCGCCGGTCATGGCCACGACCTGACCCTGCGACTGCAAGGCCTTCACCAGGCGCAGCTTTTGCTCCGGCACCACCCGCGCAAAGACGGATCCCTCGTTGGCGGCGGTAACAAACTCCTCTGGGCCGAGCTGCTCCAGATCCCGGCCGCTGTAGGCTTTTACCGGTTTGCCGCCGCCCAGGCCCATCTGCTCGGCAATGGCTTGGGCCGTGAGCACATGGTCGCCGGTAATCATCTTGACTTGGATCCCGGCGGTTTGGCAGGAGCGCACGGCGGCAATGGCCTCTGGCCGCGGCGGGTCAATCATCCCCTGCAAGCCCAAGAAAATCAGCCCTTCCTCTAGATCTGAGTGATCCACCTGAGTTTGGCTGCTGGGGACGGTTTTACCGCAAGGACTTTTTGATTGCGCCTTGTTATTTACTTCAATGGGCCGGGTAGTTGACTCAGTTAGGTCAAGCGTGCTACCCTGGCGCAGACTATCGGCTTGCAAGAAGGGGACTATGCCCGGAAGGTTGGTCTATAAACTAGGTGAACACCGCCTCAAGGTGTTGGTCATCAACCCTGAGAAAGGCTCAAGGAGGCGGATGTATAAATCGATACCGATTCTAAGCCGTTGCCTAGAGCGGACTGGTAGGCTTCTCGGCTTAGACCGGGCAACTGAGGACGACATAAAGGTAGTTAAGCAAATTAAGGTAGGTGGAGAAGCATCCGAGGAAGAAGGAGGTCAACTCCCACCAGAAGAAGGTGAGGAAGGGGGAGAAACTGAAACCCGCGAGATTATCTATTACCGGCTTGGGAGTTGGAGGGCCGATAGGATAATACTGGTCTATAAGGAGTACATAGAGGAGTCGGGAGGAGAAGAAGGGGGGCAACAACAAAGAGGAGAAGGGGAAGGAGCAGAGAGAGAGAGAAGATACAAGCTAAAAAGGCTCTACATCCCCATCCCAAGTTGGGCGCCAAACTACGTGGTGCTTCCGACTCTGTTTTCCAAAGCAGAAGCGGCAGGCCTAGAACTTGTAGGAGCCTATCGCCACGGCTACATGATCCCTGCACCCGGTCAATTGGGCAAAGGCCAGAACTCGCAGCTGCCGGTAGCTTGCGGATAATGGCGTGGCGTTTTGCCATGCGGGAAACCCCAATCGCCAAGGTTACAGTGACTACCGTCGGCAAGCCTTCGGGGATAGCACTCACCGCCAGCGCCACCGCCGCCTCAAAGACAGTCGCTGCCGCTTGGCCCTGCACCAGGCCCACCAAAAAGGTGAGCGCCGCCAAGGTGAGGATAATTTTCAGCAAGGTCAGGCTGAACGCCTCAAACTTGCGCGTCAGCGGAGTTTGCAGGGATCCCCCTTCCTCGATCAGCTTGGAGATGCGGCCTGTTTGGGTCTGGTTGCCGATGGCCACCACCACCCCCGCCCCTTGGCCAAAGGTGACGAAGCTGCCGGCATAGGCCATGTTCTGGCGGTCGGCCAACGGCGTGTCTTCGGGGAGGGATCCCAGCCGTTTTTCCACCGGCACCGACTCTCCCGTGAGGGCCGATTCGTCCACCTGCAAGTTGCGCACGCTTACCAGGCGCAGGTCGGCAGGCACCCTGTCTCCCGAGCTCAAGAGCACCACATCCCCCGGCACCAGCTCCCGCGAGGGCACCCGCACTTTCTGCCCCTCCCGCATCACCGTTACTTCCGTCACCACCGACTTGGCCAGGGCGGCAATCGCCTCCTCCGCCTTGGACTCTTGGATGTAGCTGATGAGAGCGTTGATCACCACCACCGCCCAGATTACGATGGCGTTGCGCCAGGAGCCTAGGAACGCCTTGATCGCCCCGGCCACCATCAGGATGTAGAGCAGCGACTGGTTAAACTGCTGCAGAAACTTGACCCATGCGGGGGTAGCTGCCTTGGCCTTCAGCTCATTGGGGCCATACTGCTTCTGCCGCCGCTCCACTTCCGCCTGGGAGAGGCCTTTTTCCAACAGCGTCGGCAAAGAGAGCTCCTCTCCGAGGAGCTGCTGGATGGCTTGCTCCTCCGGCAGGGCATGCCAGGCAAGGGCCGGGAGCAGCTCAGGGGATGAAGGTTTGGCCATGTTCGGAATCTTGAGTTACAACAACACAACGGCAGGACGAGCTGCCGACCTTCCTCCATCTGACAGCCTAGCGGATGCCGCCTGCCCTTCCCAGTAAAACGCTCCCCGAGCAGCTCTTGCTAAGGCAAGCGTCAACAACGTTTAAGGAGGCGGCTAAGATTTGCTGAAAATTCTCGACAGATAGATAGAAAGGATGAATATATTCTTATTAGGTAGTATGATTAGCTAGAGCTTGTGGGGAGCCGAAGTGCTTCGGCCTCCCATGCTAGCTGACCTGTCCGGGCTCTTGGATGGGTTGGTTGGCTCTCTTGCTGTTTTTAATATGGCCGACGGGTCTATCGGTCTCTTTTTTTTTTGTTTCCGTTTTGAGTTTTAGAGGGAGTTATCGTGGTACCGACTACAAAGCCAAGGGAATTCCAGGCGCAGTCAGCAGCAGTGCCGCAAAACGGCGCGCGCTCTGAGGTGCAAGGGATCGGATCGAAGGGGTCCGCGGCGGTTCTCCGCCATCAGATTGTCGTCGTCGGGGGAGGGGCAGCCGGCATCAGCGCAGCAGCCCAGTTGCTGGAGCGCCAGCGCAACCTCGACATTGCCATCATCGAGCCATCCGACAAGCATTACTACCAGCCCGGCTGGACGTTGGTGGGTGGGGGTATTGCGCCGCTGGCCAAGTTTGTGCGCGATGAAAAAACCGTGATCCCCAGGGGAGCCAAGTGGATCCAGGCGCGAGTAACCGAGCTGGATCCGGATCACAACCGCGTCATCACCGAGGATGGCCAAGTTATCGAATACGACTACCTCATCATGGCCCCCGGCATCCAAATTGACTGGCACCTGATCGAGGGCTTGCCGGAGGCGCTGGGCAAGGGCGGCGTGACCAGCAACTACTCCAAAGACTACGCCCCCTACACCTGGGAGACCATCCGCAACTTCCAGGGGGGCACGGCCATCTTCACCTACCCTGCCACTCCCATCAAGTGCGGCGGCGCGCCCCAAAAAATCATGTACATGGCCGACGACGTTTTCAAGAGCAAAAGCGGCGTTGGCGTCAACACCAAAGTTATCTTCTGCACCGCCACCCCTACCCTCTTCGCGGTGCCCGAATACAGCGCCGCCCTGGAGAAGGTGGTGGAGCGCCGCGGGATCCAGGTGAAGTTCAGGCACAACCTCAAGGCCATCCGGCCCGAGACCCGGGAGGCCATCTTTGAAGTCACCACCGACGGTGGCAAAGAGGAGGTGAGCCTGCACTACGACATGATCCACGTGGCTCCGCCCATGAGCGCCCCGGACTTTGTCAAGCGCAGCCCTCTGGCAGGGCCCGGCGGCTGGGTGGAGGTGGACAAATGGACGCTGCAGCATCCCCGCTACCCCAACGTGTTTGCTTTGGGGGATGCCTCTTCCCTGCCAACTTCCAAGACGGCAGCCGCGGCCCGCAAGCAGGCGCCGGTGCTGGCGGAAAACCTCTTGGCGGCCATGCAGTCCAAGCCGCTGCCGGCCCGCTACGACGGCTACACCTGCTGCCCCCTGATCACCGGCTACAACTCCCTGATCATGGCAGAGTTTGCCTACGACGGGAAGCTAGCTCCCTCTTTCCCCCTGGATCCAACGCGGGAGCGCTACTCCATGTACTTGGCCAAGGTGCACCTGTTGCCCTGGCTGTACTGGAACCGCATGCTCAAGGGCAAGAGGTTTGAGGCCGACATCTTCAAGCCCATCAATAAGCTGGTGCATCGCTACTAAGGCTCTCCACCCTCTCACCCCCAGCCCCTCTCCCAAGGGGAGAGGGGAGTTTTTTTACAGAGCTGGCTCGCTCTGCCGCTGTGTTGTTACTTAGAAACCTTGTTAGAAAAACTACTAAGTATTTCTTAACGTCAATAGCTTCTGAGAGGTGAGGTTTTGCCGTACAATCAGCCCAGGTCTCCGTGAAAACCGAGTAGACTAGGTAAGGAAGTTTCACTTAAGGTTCTGTTCTAT
The DNA here is from genome assembly GCF_054060575.1 of Thermostichus sp. MS-CIW-15. Classification (NCBI taxonomy): domain Bacteria; kingdom Bacillati; phylum Cyanobacteriota; class Cyanophyceae; order Thermostichales; family Thermostichaceae; genus Thermostichus; species Thermostichus sp. MS-CIW-15. The sequence continues at coordinate 36,207 of NZ_JBSSDI010000018.1, forward strand.
GGATTGTCTCAGAGAAGACGAGCTTGGCTATCTCCTTAAGAGGCGGGAAGAAGTTATAGAGGAGCAGAGAGAGATTCAAACCACTATTCAGTCTTCAAGAAATTGGCGGAAACGAGACATTTTGTCTCAGGCAAGAAAGTGGGGCTGGGAGATTGTCCGTCGTCGTGCCAGACATCCCACGCAAGCTGTTCGCGGGCATTTGAGGGTTAGTATTCCTGGACATGGCGACGGCGATTTCCTGGGGGTAGGAATAGCTCATAGAGTCTTAAAGGAATTGGCAGAGCCTAAACCCACAGAACTACAGCTTCAAAGACAAGAGTGCAGCGACCAAATTGTTAACTTTCTCGTGGGCAGAGGTATTGAATTTAGTTCTTTGCGCGAGTTAGGTTTATTAATCGAGCAGATTGAATTTCTGGAAGAGCAAAACCTAAAACTTAAGCGTAGAATAGAAGAGAGCGAGGAAGTAGCTTTAGATTTGCTCGTCGAGAAAGAACACGAAAATCAGAAGCTGGCCAATAGAATAAGAGAGCTTGCAGAAGAGCAGCTGCAAGTCCAGGAGATCGTCAGCCGTGCCATTTTAGCTCTGAAGGAACTTAAACATATCTTTGACCAGCTTCAGAACGCGGTAAACTACATTCCCATTCCAGAGATTAGGAGCTCACTGCAAAGTTACCTGAACAGGATCATGGCTATTTTTAAGGCTAACCTGCCTTCTACGGGTTCTAGAAAGTTGCTTCAGAAGAACGAGCAGGATATTTATCAAGCGAATTTGGAGGATAACCATGGGTCTCATCGAGAGCCTTGAAACGGCAATCGCGGCCTCGCGTCGCAACTATATTGAGCTCCTTGAGTTGACAGGACAGCTTGTTGCCGAGCGACAGCAGCAAGGTCAAAGGAATTGGCTACGGCTGAATGCCAAGCCCTGGACAGCAGCGACCCTAAAAAAAGCTTTTGCTTCCTTTGCAGCCGCTCGAGCTTACTTTAGTAAGCGCTACGGCATAAAAGCAAGAGGGTGGAAAGCTTTGGCAGAGCAGGTCAATACTGTTGAGACAGCGCTGATTCACTTGGGACTGGCCGTTCGCGAAAGCCCTCAGGCAACCTCCCTTTTGGAGAAGAGTGCCCGGCAATCCTCCTCGATTTCTTGAGGGGATAGGCGTCCACTCTCCCTTTTTTCGCCGTTCTGGCTTTGTATCCCCAGGAGGGGGAAGTTTTTTACAGGCAGGCTTTGAACTTTTTCAATACCGCCCGATCCAGCATCAGCAGGGCTGCGCGTAACCCCCCCGAGTATCCCCAGAAAAAGCCCACCGGCAGATGGCCCTTGGGCGCTTCCAAGTTGGTTTTGAGCTCCCCGTACTCCAGCCAGCGGCCCTGGATCTGCCAGCCCACTTTCTCTCCCATACACTCTTCGCGGGGCAAGGCCGAGAAGGATCTCGAGCTGAGCCCTCCCCTTTTCTCCGAGTCACACTCCTGCCAGAGCTGCTTCTGGACGGTAAAGCCAAAGCGTCCATGGCTGGCCTGCGTCCAAAGTTGGTCGATTAGCCGCAGCATCGGGCAGGGGAAAGCTTCAACATCCTTGGGATCGAAAAAGCCCACCTGGGATCGCCCGCCCAGCTTTAACATTAGAGCCGTCGTCCAGCGATCGGCTTCCCCCCACTGGCCAGCCCGCAGCCGATCCCACAGCCCTTGTAGGGCAGGAGCCGCTTCTCCCACCCAGTCTGGCCAGGGGAGAGTAGCGGGCAGGGATCCCTGTCCCTCTAGACAAACTTCGGGAGAAACCAGGGATCCGGATGCCCCCTCTTTTTTCTTTGTCGTGGCAGGGGTAGGGGGCGCCACCATTTGCTCCAGCTCTTCTGCCGAGTGCTGGGCCAGGAGCTGTTCCAGCTCATCTTGGGGTTGCGGGGCCAGAAGCCGCTCCAGTTGCCGCAGATCTTGAGTGCGGATGGCGGGCTCAAAGGTCAGCGGCTTCTTCTCTTCTTGAGAGGCCGCTCCCGGCAGCAGGGCCAGCCACTCGGCCATGGTTTGTGGGCGCTCTTCGGGGTGGAGAGCCATCCCTTTGAGGATGGCGGCCTCCACCTCTTCAGGAATGCTGGGGTTAAGGCTGCGGGGGGGATCCAACTGCCGGCCTGTGGCCCGCACCGGCGCGCACAAGGGCACTATCCCCGTCAGCAGGGTGTAGAGGGTGGCGGCCAAGGCATAGACATCGGTGAAGGCGCCGCGGCGGCGCAGGCTGTCGTACTGCTCCAGGGGGGCGTAGCCATCGGTGCCGTAGGAGGTATGGCGCTGGATCAAACCTTGGGCGTAGGCCCGCGCCAGGCCAAAGTCGATCAACACCGCTTGCCCGGATCCCTCCCGCACCAGGATGTTGGCCGGCTTCACATCGCGGTGCAGGATCCCCTGTTCGTGCAGGGCCATGAGGGCGGATCCCACCTCTCGCGTCAGGCGCAGGGCCTCCGGCAGGGGCAGCGGCCCCTTTTGCCGCAAAAGCTGGTGCAGCGTCTGGCCACGGATGTACTCCATCACAATGCACCAACGCTCCTGCTCCCAGATCACCTCTTCCACCTTCACCACGTGGGGGTGGCGGCAGCGGGCCAGTTGCAGCGCCTCGTTCATGAAGTTTTGCTGGAAGCGAGGATAGTCGGGATCCTCGCGGATGCTGTCCTTTAAGACCTTGATAACCACATCCTCAGCACGGACGCTGTCCCAGGCGCGGTAGGTAATGCCGAAGCCCCCTTCCCCCAAAACGGCCTCGATGCGGTAGCGCCCCCCCTGCAATTCTTCGCCAACTGCCCAAGCCATACGCGATCTCGCTCCCCGCCTCTAGGGCTATTCTGTCACGGGGATCAACAACGGACGGCACGTAAAACTACTCGTTGCCGGGCAGACCCCCTGTCGGGCACAGCGGTGGCTCTATCGCCCCAGGGATTGTGGTCATTTCAAATAGCAACGAAACGTTTCTCTACGTCGTTATTGGTAGGCAGGGCTGTCGCAAACGCGCCAGCGGCGCGGAGCGCTTGGATGGCGGCAGAGTGTTTTCACCTAGTTTAAAACGACTCCAAGTCTTTGGAGGGGAGCTTGCTGAGAATAAGGTAGGGATCGGGATCCCAGCCTGCCTGCTCAAGAGCCCACCGGCAGCACCCCCGTCTTCACCTGGAAGGTGCGCGCCTGGCCGTCGCGGATGACCCGCAGCGTCAGCGTCTTGCCCACACCGGCGGCATCCACCAACTGCTGCACCTGCTCGGCATCGCGAATAGGTTGGCCGTCAATCTCAACAATGACGTCCCCTTCCCGCAGGCCAGCTTGCTCAGCCGGCGATCCCGGAACCACCTCCCCAATCAACACCCCTTCCTGCACCGTCAGCGGGCTGAGCCGCGCTGGGTCGCGGTTGAGGCGGGCTACCAAATCGGGGTTGAGGGTAATCATGCGAATACCCAGGAAGGCGTGCTCCACCCGGCCGTCGCGGATCAGCCGCTCGGCAATTTCCATGGCGCGGTTGATGGGAATGGCAAAGCCAACACCCTGAGCCCGCTGGAAAATGGCCGTATTCACCCCAATAACCCGACCTTCCGCATCCAGCAAGGGACCGCCAGAGTTGCCAGGGTTGATGGCAGCGTCGGTTTGCAGGAAGGTCACCCGCTTGTTGGCAGCCCCGATTTGCCCAGAGGAGCGTCCGACAGCACTGATGATCCCCACCGTTACCGTGTTGTCCAGGCCCAGTGGGTTGCCAATGGCAATGGCCCAGTCTCCTGGCCGCACCTGGTCAGAGTTGCCCAGGGTCACCGTGGGCAGATTTTCTCCCTCGATCTGGATCACAGCGATGTCGGTCACCGGGTCTGAGCCTTTGACTTTCCCTTCAAAGGTGCGCCCATCGAGCAGATGCACCCTAACCCGCTCGCTACCCTCCACCACGTGGGCATTGGTGAGGATCAGGCCGTCGGCGTCGATGATGAATCCGGATCCGGTGCCTTCCTGCTGGAACTCTTGCGGCAGTTGCGGGAAGAAGCGGCGGAACAGGGGCTGGTTGAACAGCTCGGGATCAATAGGGCTGGCCACGGTGCGGGTGGCGTCGATGCGCACCACCGCCGGTCCCACCTTTTGGGCAACGGCGGCAATGAAATTGGAAGGCCGCACGGCATCGGCAGGAGAGGCAGACTCAGGAGGGGACTCAGACCAAGGCAGAAGGGATCCCACCCCCTCTCCAGCCCGCTGCGACCAAGTGGCAAGGGGAGTTTGCTGCAGCCATGCTTGCCCCCTTGGCGAGGACAACCAGACCCCATAGGCAATGCCTCCGCCAAACAAAGCCATCGCCAGAAATGTTTGCCGTAGAAGCCGTGTCATGATCCCTCCCAGAGCTCAGCCGTATTGCCCCAAAAACACTGCACTGAGGAAGCTCAGGCAGACCGGCGCTACCCACCTGCGCAAGCAGACCCGGTTTACTTTGGCCTATTCTTCTTTTAGCTGTTTAGGGGATATGTGCTTAACTTAGCAAATCTTGCGGGCAAAGACAGGGCTCAAGAGCCTAGCGATGACCGGGAATCTAGCTCACCTCCCTTCCTCAGCACCGCCGGAGCGGGATCCATGGCAACGCCACCGCGCCTGGATGCAGTTGGCCCTGCAAGAAGCCGAGCGGGCGGGAGAAGCGGGCGAGGTGCCGGTGGCGGCTCTGGTGGTGGGGCCGGGGGAAGAGCTGTTGGCCCTAAGCAGCAACCGGCGGGAACGGGATCGGGATCCTACGGCCCACGCGGAGATTTTGGCCCTACGGCAGGCGGGGCAGCGCCTGGGCGACTGGCAGTTGCAGGGCTGTCGGCTGTACGTGACCCTGGAGCCCTGCCCCATGTGCGCGGGGGCGATCAGCCAATCGCGGCTGGCCCAGGTGATCTACGGCGCCGACGATCCCAAGGCCGGCGCGCTGCGCAGCGTGCTCAACCTGCCCGCTTCTGCCGCCAGCTTCCATTGCCCAGAGGTCATCGGCGGAGTTTGCGAGGCCGAGTGTCGTCGCCTGTTGCAGCAGTGGTTTAGCCGCCGGCGGGGGATCCCTCTGGCAACCTGACGGGGAACTTGGGCGACAAAAAGGCCGGGTTGAGGTCGTGCATCGGCAAGCGGTTTTTGATACTGTCATATCGGAAGGCCCCCGGCCCGCCAGCGCGAGCAGCTGGCTGGGATCCGGCCGCGGCCTCGAAGGCAAAGCTCTTTGAAGGCGGGAGCGCTTTGGTTGGTCGGTCGCTTGAGGGGTTGGTTGGGCAATCCTCACCGCAGGATCGCAGTTTCCTTCTGGATCCCTCCTCCGAAGTGGTTTATCGGCGGACAGGGATCCGTTGCTCTTGGGTGGTCTTTCCCAGAGGAGTGACGTGTGAGTGTAGCTCTCTTTTCTTCTCCGGTTGTGTCCCCGCTGCCCTCGGCTTGGCTTAGGGGGATCGGCCTTCTGGTTTGGGCTTGGCTCTGCTTGGCCTTTCCGGTGCAGGCGCGGGTGCTGCTGCGGGTGGGGATTGCCGTCAACAAGCCGCAGGTCAGGCTCGGCAGCTCTGCCCCGGCCCGCCTGCTGGATGCCCAGGGACAACCGCTGGCCGAAGTTCCGGCCATGCAGCCGCTGCAGGCCAGCCGGATAGGCTCGGCGGTCAGTTTGGCCGGCCAGCAGGGAGAACGCCTTTACCTACAGCCCACCACCCCCGATGGGTTGGTGTTCATCGACCAGAACTGGTACCGCGGCTGGGTGGAGCTGATCCCCGGCGAAAGTGGAGTGATCGCCATCAATCAAGTTGGTTTGGAGGACTACGTTTCCAGCGTGGTGGGCAGCGAGATGGGGCACCGCTTCCCGATGGAGGCCCTCAAAGCCCAAGCCGTGGCCTCCCGCACCTATGCCCTCTACCATCGCAGTCGTCGCTCCCAGCAGCCTTTTGACTTGGGGAGTGGGATTGATTGGCAGGTTTACAAAGGGGTGGCTGCCGAATCCAACCGCACCCAGGCAGCAGCCCGCGAGACTGCCGGCCAGGTTCTCGTCCACCAGGGGCAGTTGATCAACGCCGTTTTCCACTCCTCCGGCGGCGGCCACACAGACGATGCCGGCAATGTTTGGCTGGAGTCGCGGCCCTACTTGCAGGGGGTGCCCGATTTCGATCACCACTCGCCGGTGTTTAGCTGGACGGCTACCATTCCTGCCCAACAGCTCCAGCAGTTGGCCGGCGGGATCGGGGCCATCCGCTCCATTGAGATCCTGCGCAGCTCTCCCTGGGGACGGGCCATCACCCTGCGCCTAGTGGGATCCCAAGGCAGCAAAGACGTCAGCGGCAGCGAATTCCGGCGGGCTCTGGGGTTGCGCAGCACGATGATCGCCATCAGCCCACGAGGGGAGGCGGCCACCACCGCCAGCCTGACCCCTGCTGGGGCAAACTTTCCCGCTTTCTTCCAAATCCAAGGGCGCGGCTACGGGCACGGGGTGGGCATGAGCCAATGGGGAGCTGCCGCCCTGGCCAGCCAAAACTATTCCTACCAACAGATCCTCAGCCACTACTACCGCAACACCAGCTTGGCCGTGGTGGAGGGACGCTAGGCTCAGTCGGAGCTCCTATCGAAAAAGGCCATTTGGTAGCGAAGGCAGCTAAAGCTTTGCCGAGCTTGTGGCAGTTTAGATTGCCCTGCCGGGATCAGGAGTCAGTGGCAATTCTGGAAACTCTGTTAACTCCGATGCAGCACCGTCTCTTCAGACAGGCCGCAGATCGATCAGCAGCCTTCTCTGAGATTGAAAACCGAACTGCCGGTGGCCATTGTTGTTGCAAGATCTGGGAAAAGACTGAGGAAATCTGGCTTGGAGCTGCTGCAGATTTTGTAGAGATCCTGAATCCTCCTGCCAGAATTCTCAAAGTTGGCTCAATAATAAAAAATTAGAAACGTTTACCAGGCACGATTAACCTCTGCCGCTTCTTTTTCCGGCCTATAGCTTCAACCCCAGGTATCTGTCCTATGTCCCTTGCCACTTTAGCCCCCGCTTTTCCCGAACGTTGCCCGGTGCTGCCGGAGGCGCTCACGCCCCTGTGCGAGATCGCCCGTAACTATTGGTGGACGTGGAACCCCGATCACCTCACCATTTTCCGGGAAATGGATCCCGCCCTGTGGGAAAAAACCTCTCACAACCCGGTGCGCATGCTGGAGGAGGTTTCTTACTTGCGCTTGGCGGCCTTGGCTACTGACGTCAACTACCTCAACACCCTCAATCGCATGGTGCAGGCCTATCGGCAGTACATGGCGGCTGAGGATACCTGGGCCAAGCGCACCATGAAGACCTACGACTGGCAGCGTCCTATTGCCTATTTCTGCGCTGAGTACGGCCTGCACGAGTCTTTGCCCATCTACTCCGGGGGCCTGGGCATGCTGGCTGCCGATCACCTCAAATCCGCCTCCGATCTGGGGGTGCCGCTGGTGGGCGTGGGATTGCTCTACCGCCAAGGCTATTTCCAGCAGCGCCTGGATCTCAGCGGCTGGCAAGGGGAGCTGTACGAAGATTGCGAGTTTGACGCGCTGCCTCTGACGTTGGTGCGGCAGCCAGATGGCAGCCCTCTGTTGGTGGAAGTGGCAATGCGGCAGCGGCTGGTGAAGGCACGCGCCTGGCGGGTGGACGTGGGGCGGGTGCCCCTCTTCCTGCTGGATACCAACCTGCCGGAGAATGATCCCATCGACCGCTGGATTACTGCCCATCTCTACGGCGGCAGCACCGATACGCGCATTGCCCAGGAGTGTATCCTCGGCATTGGGGGGGTGCGCCTGCTGCGCCAGTTGGGCCTGGATCCCATGGTCTATCACATGAACGAGGGGCATGCTGCCTTCTTGACTTTGGAGCTGCTGCGGGAGGAGGTGGCACGGGGTACGCCCTTTGAGGCGGCAGAGGCCAAGGTGCGGGAAAAGTGTGTCTTCACCACTCACACGCCGGTGCCGGCTGGGCACGATGCTTTCAGCCCCAACGAGATGGATGCGTTCTTTGCCTCTTTCTGGCCGCAACTGGGCTTGACGCGGGAGCAATTTTTGGCTCTGGGGGCGCGGCGCGGCGGGGATCCCTGGGAGCGCTTCAATATGACGGTGCTGGCTTTGCGCTACGCACGTGCAGCCAACGGGGTGAGCAAGTTACATGGGCGCGTCTCTCGCCAAATGTGGCATGTGCTCTACCCAGAGCGGTCGGTGGAGGAGGTGCCCATCGGCTCCATTACCAACGGGGTTCACGCCCGCACCTGGGTTGCCCCCCTCTTCTGGAACCTCTACGACCAATACCTGGGTCCCGACTGGCCGGAGCGGGTGTCGGATCCGGAGCTGTGGGCCAAGGTGGAAGAAATTCCCGATGAGGAGCTGTGGCGGCGCAAGGAAGCCCTGCGGGAGCGGTTGGTGTCTTTTACCCGCCACCGGGTGTTGCGGGCGCGGCGCAACCGCGGCGAAAGCAACGAACGTCTCCAGGCCGTCAACCAGTTGTTGGATCCCAAGATCCTGACGATTGGGTTTGCCCGCCGCTTCAGCACCTACAAGCGAGGAGATCTAATCCTGCGCGATCTCGAGCGAGTGACCCGCATCTTCACCAACAAAGAGTACCCTGTGCAGATTATCTTTGCCGGCAAGGCTCACCCGCGAGATGAAGAAGGCAAGCGCCTGATCCAACGGGTGGTGGAATGGTCGAATCGGCCTGAGGTGGCTCACCGGGTCGCCTTTATTGAGAATTACGATGCCTACGTCAGCCGCAATTTGGTCCAAGGGGTGGATCTTTGGCTGAACAACCCGCGGCGTCCTCTGGAGGCCTCCGGCACCTCCGGCCAAAAAGTGGGCTTCAACGGGGGGCTCAACCTCTCCGTTTTGGACGGCTGGTGGCCCGAAGGCTACAACGGTCGCAATGGCTGGGCCATCGGCCAAGAAATCGAAGGTCTGGATCCAGCCGCCCAAGACGATCTGGACGCCAGCTCCCTCTACGATGTGTTGGAATACGAGATTATCCCTATGTTCTACGACCGGGATGAAAAAGGGATCCCGCGCCGCTGGATTGCTCGCATGAAAGAAGCAATCCGCACCCTCAACCCGGTCTTCAACACCGACCGCATGGTGGCTGAGTACGTCCTGAAAATGTATGAGCCCCAGCCTATCGAAACGGAGGTGAGTCGCATCTTGTCGGGCTCGGCCGTCGTTAGCTAAGTTAGCCTCCCTCAACCCAGCCCTTCTCCCTGAGGGATGGCCCAAGCGCGCCGCGCCGCCGACGCGACCACCCCCAACCTCTCTCTGGGAGAGGGGAGATAGTTATCATCATGCAAAAATCGGGATCCCCGCCCTCCTCAGGCGAAAAGGCAGGGATCCCTGGCCTGTGTCCATGGAGACTAGGCACTAGCGTTGAGGGTTATCGGGAAGGTCAGCGGCTCCGGCTCCTCCTCAGGCGGTAGCATCACCACCTCCGAGCTGTCGATGATCGCTTGCAGCTCTTCCCCATCAATGGTTTCGGCCTCCACCAAGCGGCGGGCGATGCGATCCAAGAGGGCGCGGTTTTCCCGGATCAGGTAAGTGGCCCGTTGGTAGGCCTCATTCACCAGACGTCGCACCTCTTCGTCGATGAGGGCCGCCGTCTCCTCGGAGAAATCCCGCTCTGCAGCGATCTCACGGCCTAGGAAGATATTGGCATACTGGCGTCCCAGGGCCACGTTGCCCAGGCGGTCGCTCATGCCAAAGCGGGTGACCATGTTGCGGGCAATGCGGGCCACCTGCTGTAGGTCGCTGGCTGCCCCCGTGGTCACCTCCGCCTCGCCATAGACCACCTCCTCTGCCACCCGACCCCCCAGGGCGACGGTCATCATGTTTTTCAAGTGGGCACGGGTGGTCAGGCCCATGTCATCATCGCTGGGCATGAACCAGGTGAGGCCGCCCGCCTGGCCGCGGGGAATGATGCTGACCTTTTGAATGGGATCGTAGTTGGGCAAGAGGGATCCCACCAGGGCGTGTCCTGCCTCGTGGTAGGCCACCAGCTCCTTGCGCCGCTCGCTCATGAGGCGATCCTTCTTCTCTGGGCCAGCCAACACCCGATCCACGGCGTCGTTGATCTCGTCCATCGAGATCTCGGTGAGGTTGCGGCGGGCCGCCAAGATGGCCGCTTCGTTGAGTAGGTTGGCCAGGTCTGCGCCGGTAAACCCAGGGGTGCGGCGGGCCAATTTCTCCAGATCCACATCGGCGGCCAAGGTTTTGCCGCGGGCATGCACCTTGAGGATCTCCAGGCGGCCCTGGAAGTCGGGGCGATCCACCGTCACTTGGCGGTCAAAGCGACCGGGCCGCAGCAGCGCTGCATCCAACACATCGGGGCGGTTGGTGGCGGCGATAACGATGATGCCGGAGTTGCCCTCAAAGCCGTCCATCTCGGTCAGCAACTGGTTCAGGGTTTGCTCCCGCTCGTCGTTGCCACCTCCTAGGCCGGCTCCCCGCTGCCGACCCACGGCATCGATTTCGTCGATGAAGACAATACAGGGGGCATTTTGCTTGGCCTGCTCGAACAGATCCCGCACCCGCGAGGCCCCCACTCCAACAAACATCTCCACAAACTCAGAGCCAGAAATGGAGAAGAAGGGCACACCCGCCTCTCCGGCCACAGCGCGGGCCAACAGGGTTTTACCTGTACCTGGGGGGCCGACCAGCAACACCCCGCGCGGGATCCTGGCGCCCAGAGCGTTGTACCGCTCGGGGTTTTTCAAAAAGTCCACCACCTCGGCCAGCTCCAACTTGGCCTGGTCAACACCAGCCACATCGTTGAAGGTAACCTGAGTTTTCGGCTCCATCTGCACCCTTGCCCTCGACTTGCCAAAGTTGAGCGCCTGGCTGCCAGGGCCGTTTTGGGCTCGGCGCAACAGGAAAAACAGGCCAAGCAGCAGCAAGACGGGCAGGAAGAAGGTGCTGAGGATGCGCCCCAGCAGACCCTCCTCCTGAACCGGGCGCACCGCCAGCTCCACCCCTTGCGCAAGCAAGGTGTTCTCAAACTCGGGGGTGAGGGGAGGCAGGTTGACCAGCACTTGGGTGGCGCGGTTGTTGATTTCCGCCTCGGCAATGGCAATTTGGCGACCATCGGGGGCGATCTCGACCAAGACTTTGCTGACCTCGCCCCGTTCTATGCGGCTCATCAGGTCGGAGTAGCTGATCTCCAGACGCTCAGCCGGACGGGTGCCGAAGAAGGTTGTGGCCAGCGAGATCAAGACAATGGCCAGCAACGCGTACAATCCGGCGCTTCTCCATTTTTTGTTTTTACCTTTCTGACTCACGGAAGCGTTTCCTCCCAAAGGGTGCTTTTTATCGAACTCACAGATGGCATCTGGGGTCGAGTGGATTCTTGCAACGATAGACTATTAATTAATATTAACCCGGCTGAGAGGCCGGGGAGAATAGCCGAAGATCCGCAGGATCGCGCACTTTTGTCAACGGGCTTGCGGCTAGGATCGGGGGCGAAAGGGCCGCACTCCCCCTCTCTCCTTGGTTTTCTAGGGAATCCCCATGCTGACTCAACTGCGCCAACTGAGCCTGGCTGCCGACGGACGCTACCTCAGAGATGAGGAGATGCAGTTCATGGAGAGCTACCTGGCCTCCTTTGAGCTGCGCCTGGGCGCCTATCGCAAAATCCAAGCGGCGGAAGCCCAGATTGTCGGCGAGGTGGAGGCGAAGCTGCGCGCTCTGGATCCCTACTTGCTCATGCGAGGGGTGGAGGATTTCCGCAACAAATGGAGAGCCGACACCGTGCGGGTTTTGCGCCTCTCGGCTTTGGCCATGCTCCTAGACGATGAGCAGCGCTACAAGGAGCGATTTCTCTACTGGTTTCAGACCTTGATGCGGGCCTTCCGCACCCAGCGCAGTTGTGAGGCTACCTACCGCTTCTTGCAAGAGGTGATAGCCAAGTACCTCACCCCCGCGGAGTTTGCTTTGATCCAGCCGATTCTGGAAACCAACCGTACCCTGCTGGGTCTCACCTAGGCCGCAGGCTCGGAGGAAGGGCTCGCCTCGATCACCTCCAGCTCGTCGGCCTGGAGGTGGGCGCGGAACTTATTCCCAAACTGCACCTGAAAGGGAAAATTAGCGCTGATCGGGCGGCCGTTCCAGTCTTGGATCACAGCCGTCACTTCTCCCTCCATACCTTTGAGGTCAAAAGGTTGATTGCGATGTTCCGGGTGGTGATAGACGATCACGCTGGTACGCACCCGCACTCGATCTCCAACTTTCATCACACACCATTACACGGCGCTGTTAGGAGCCGTGCCCTCCAACCGTTGAACGTTAAAAACTTGCAATACCCTAGGTTGGCATTTTGCCATAGCTGCTTGCCAGGAGCGACCTCCTGCAAACTCACTCGATTGGTTGCTTTCAGCCGCACGCCCCGCTCACCTCGCTGCCAGGGGAGTGTGGCTTCGCCGCTTGCTACCCACCGTCTGGCGGGGCTGGGTTTGATTAACATCAGGGGGGTTTTCCCATCCACGGCAAACATAGGTACCAACACGGCTGTAAGCTCTTCTGTGTACGCCCCCTCGCCCCTACGGAGGTTTCAGGCTGGGGGAGAACCTGTAACATGTTTTGGGCCGCTGGGCCTAGCTCCTCTGCTTGCCCTCCGGCGTTCCTTGCGAAGCTTGGCCAGGCTGTTCTCGCGCCTAGCTTGCCGTTGCGATGCTGGCATCGCTACTCCTGCCAATTGCTAACCAAGTGCCTCCAGCCCGCTGATGCGATCAGTCGCGGCACTTGGCCTCCTGAAAAGGCAGCCCACCCCAGGAGCCTGCTGGAAACACTCTAGCTCAGCCCCTAACGAAGACTGCGGAATGTATTGATACAGTGGTTTGCATTTCTCCGGGATCCCCTCGCCCTTGAGGAGCCGCGCCGGCTTCTGGGAGCATTGCCCCAACCCAAGCCCACTGACTTCAGCCGAAAGATCCCTCTGCGGAACCTGGGATCCGTGGGGCTCATCAGTGTATTCCCGGACACGTTTTTGGGAGACTTTGACCAATTCTGAGGATCCCAGGCCTAGAGTGGTGGTGGATGTTCTGGCTCGGGGCCCTTTTGTTCGCGGTCGAGATCTGGATATTTCGACGGCTGCCGCTCGCCAGCTGGGCATTTACGAGCAGGAAGTGGCGAAAGTAGAGGTGCCTCTGCTGCCTCCCCAAGAAGTTCCTCTCTCCGGCGTTTTGATGAGCCTAAGGTAGAAATTGCTGGGCAAAAATAACTACTAGAATCGGCTCCCGATGGGGAGAATCTGCCCAGGCTAAATGCCTGAAGATTTGCTGGGCTGGTTTTCTGCTTCTTGTCTGCGGCGATCGCCAATGCCGCAGTCGCCGCAGCATTCGGGTCGCTTGAAGTCGTCCCAATGGATGCAGGCCCGGCAGCCCTTCAGCATTTCCGGCCAGCGCTCTCGAATTAGCAGTTGTCGCAGCCTCACTTCTCGTGATTCGGGAAAGGGGTGTTGCAATTCATCCATGGCCCTGGGATCCGCAGCTCTCTGTCTCTGGTATAAGGGCAAATGAAAGTCTGCAATCTAGAAATATCGGCATAGCTTAAGGTTTGTGCTTTGCCGATCTCCAAAGAGGGCTTGGGCTAGCCCAATTTTCTTGAGCCCATTACTTTGCGAAGGGATTTGCAAAAAATATAAACGGATTTCTTACAAGATTTAGCTGGATTTTTCCCCGCTTAACACAAAGGTGGGATCCAGAGGCAGCAACAGTTGGCTGCGACCGCGGTGTTCCAGGCGGTTCACGGCTGATTGGATCACCTCCACATGATGAGCTCGCACGGCAGCCAGCCCGGCAGAGAGGCCGTAGAGCCCCTCCAGAGAGTTGGTGGTCGCCACAATCCTGCCGTTGGGTTTGAGATGGTTCCAGGAGGCCTCCAGGATCTCCCGTAGGGGATGGCCACCTTCGATACAGATGCGATCGGGGGGCGGAGAGAGCTGATGCAAGCAATCGGGGGCGGTGCCCTGGATTACTTGCACGTTGTTGAGGCCGAATTTCTCGCAGTTGCTCTCGATCAAGCTGACCACCTCGGCATCGCGCTCGATGGCAATCACGCGAGCGCGGGGGCAGAGAATGGCCGCTTCGATGGCGATGGTGCCTGTCCCGGCGCCGATATCCCATAGGCAGTGGTCTTCTCCCAGGCGCAACTGGCTCAGCACCAGCACGCGTACCTCGCGGGGGCTCATCGGGATCCCCGGGATCCGCTCAAAGGCGGAGTCCGGGATCCCTGGGGTGCGATAGGGCCAAGAGAAGGGGGTTGCCATTGCCAAAGACCGCTGCCGGGGAAATGGCCATACTTCTCAGCATAAGGCGAAGCCCCGACCAACTGGCTACGCTCTTCATGTCCCCCTCCTGGGAGAGGGGATCCCCGCGCTAAGCCAGCCTAGGTCAGTAGCCCCGTGAGGGCCGGACAAGGCTCCAAAGCTGATGATCGGACTCGAACCGATGACCTGCTCATTACGAGTGAGCTGCTCTACCGACTGAGCTACATCAGCAAGGGTAAGCAATTCCGCATCCCTTTGTTCAGCCAGTTCAGCAGCGCAAACTGGGAACGCGGGACGGGAAAGCTGACTTAGACTATTGATGCTCACCAATCTTAGCGCATCCTTGCCCTGCTCGGGATCCCCAGGCCGTCAATCCTAGAGAAAGACCTAAGGTTAACCAGGCCAGCCAGTCGCCTGTGCGCGTGTAGAAGGTTACCTGGGATTGCCGCCTGACCTCTCCAGTCACCACTCCGCGCTGAAAAATCGGGCCCACCTGCTGGAGTCGACCTGAGGGATCCACCACCAGGTTGCCGCCGGTGTTGTTGACAAAGACCACGCTGCGCCGGTTTTCGACCGCCCGGAAAACCGAAAGCCGGCCGTGGAGCATGGGCCAGTGGCTGTTGCCAAACCAGCTATCGTCGGAGATCACGATCAACGACTCTGCTCCATTGCGGGTCAGAGTTCGGCTGGGGGCGGGCAATACACTCTCCAAGCAGATCATCACCCCCAAAGGCCCAAACAGCTCCCCTCCCGCCAGCGGCCGATAGCCATCTGGGGAGGGCGCGTAGCGCCCCGACTCAAAATAGGGGAAGATCCACTGCTTGCCAAACCAATCCAGCACTTGGCCTTGGGCGTTGAAGAAGAGGGCGGTGTTGAAAAATCGCTGCTCCTCCTCCGGCAGGTGGGCTGTGCGGGGATCCGGCTCCGTGGCCCCCGTAATCAAAGCCCCTTCTGGGGGGAGGATGGCTCGCATTGGCTCGATCACATGGGGTTGCAGGGGGGTGTTCAGCAACCGGGCCCGCAAGGCTCCTTCCGGCCAGATCACCAACTGCGCCCCCTCGGCCACCGCCTGGGCCGAAAGCTGGTGCAACTCCCGGTAGCGCTGGCTGCGGTACTCCCAACTGCGATCGGCTTCCAACCAGGCCACCTGCTGCACCGTCCCCACGCGAAAGCTGGGATCCCCTTCCGCCGCCGCTAAAACATCAAAGTAGGCCAGCCGCAGGCTGCCATAGGCCAAGACCAGCCCCCCCAGACCTAAGCCGCAGGCCAGCGTGCGCCGGATATCCGGGTTCTCGGCCCCCGAGCAGGATCCCTCTGCCCTCCATTGGCAGCGGAGCTGCTCGGCCAACTGCCAAACCACGCCATTGACGAACACGGCAAAAAAGGTCACTCCCCAGATCCCGGTGAGATCGGCAATTTGGATCCCCAGGGGCCAGTCAAAGAGCAGGGATCCCCAATGAAAGGGGATCGGCCACCAGAGCAGGCCCAGCAGCCCATCCAGGCCTGTCCAGACCGTGGCCAGGCCCAGGGGACGTGCCCAGGGGGGGAGGGGCCGGCTCAGCGCCAAGCTCAAGACCGTGGCTGTTGTGAAAAACAGAGGGATCAGGGGAGCCACCACTGCTCCTCCCAGGATCTCCCAGGCGCTGAGCACTTGAAGCGAGAAGGGATCCACCCAGAAGGCGTACAGGCACACGCAAAACCAGAGGCCATAGGCCAAACGCCACTGCCTCCAACCCTGTTGCTGTTCGCAAAGGTAAAACAGAGGCGCTAGGCCCAGCAGCGCTCCCGGAAACCAGTGCAGCCAGCGGTTGGGGGATCCCAAACACAGCAGCAAAACGGCCAGCCCCGCCAGCCAGCGGGATCTCCACTCTGGGCGAAGCGGTGGGAGCAAAGCCGGGTGTTGAGGGAAGGAGGGCAGCTCTAGGGCCATTGGCAATGCAGGGGAATCCTCTGAGTGCTGCGGGCAGCCGCAAGAGCCGGCCTTGCTCGCATCCCATCATCTTTACAGAGCCTGCTGAGGCCTGCAAACGATCCCAGCGGCCCTAGCGCGGATACCACCGCTTTTGCCAGGCCCGCATTTGCTCAATCTCCGCTTGCTGGGTAGTGACAATGGCTGTTGCCAGTTGCCGAATCTCGGGGCACTTGGATTTTTCCAGAGCCTCTCTAGCCATGACCAGGGCTCCTTCGTGGTGCTGGATCATTGCTTGCAGGAAGCGCAGATCGAACTCAGGGTCAGCGGCTCCCAGGTCGGTATCCATGCGCATAGCCGAGATCATTTCTGGAGTCATGGCCATCTGGTGGCCCATCTCTTCATGCCACATGACGGGCTCCTGGGGAGCTAGCGGGTACCAGCTCAGCCGCCAGTCTTGCATCTGCTTGATTTCTTGGCTTTGGGCGACCCCAATGGCCCTGGCCAACTGACGAATTTCCCGCCGCCGGGATTTTTGCAGGGCTTCTGTGGCCATGCTCACCGCTCCCTCGTGGTGGAGCATGACTCTAGTCAATGATATGCTGGACTATACTGAAAATAATGCCCAGTATGTTCAGTATGGCTGCTTGGTATGGCTAGGTATGTAAAACCG
>NZ_JBSSDI010000019.1:0-52143 GCF_054060575.1 Thermostichus sp. MS-CIW-15
CGTCAGCGTCGCGTAGTGACAACGGAAACGGACAGAATGCTATCGCTTCACCGCTGAGCAGTAATGCTCAGCAGTGTTCAGCGTAAATGTATCAGGTACTTGCTGTTGCGCGACTGTGGCAGCAGTCGCAGAAAACGCTTTCCATGTGGTCGATGGGGCTTAACCAGTCCAGCGAAGGCACGGCCAAGGTGACCAGCCTCATCAATCTCCATTTGCTCACCGGCCAGATAGGGTTTGCAGGGGCAGGGCCCTTTTCGCTAACAGGTCAGCCCAATGCTATGGGCGGTCGAGAAGCGGGCGGCTTGGCACATCTATTGCCCGGCTACCGCAAGGTTACGAATCCAGAGGATCGGGCAGCAGTGGAGCAGCACTGGCAGCTTGGCCCAATTAACCCTGAACCTGGCCTTGATGCGCTGGGGATGATCCGTGCCCTCGAAGCCGATGCCCTCGATATTTTGTGGATTGCCGCCACCAATCCCCTGGTGAGCCTGCCTGATCTACGTCGGGTAGAAGCAGCTCTGGCGCGGTCGCCCTTTACGATTGTCCAAGACGCCTACTTCCCCACCGAAAGCACTGCCTATGCCCATCTGGTACTCCCTGCTGCCCAGTGGGGCGAAAAGACAGGCACCATGACCAATTCGGAGCGCCGCGTTACCCTCTGTCCAGCTTGGCGTAACCCTCCTGGTGAAGCGCGGGCTGATTGGGAAATTTGGGCGGAAGTAGGCCGCCGCCTGGGCTTTGCCAAGGCATTTGACTTTGCCGATAGCGCTGAGGTCTTTGCCGAATATGTGGGTCTAACTGCCGGGCGTCTCTGCGATCAGTCTGGCCTCAGCCATGAGCTCCTGCGCCAGGGGCCTCAGCAATGGCCATATCCGCGCACAGGTTCAGTGGAGACCCGCAACCTCTATACCGATCACCGTTTCCCAACGCCCACAGGTCGTGCCCGCTTTATCCCCAGCCATTCCCGCGGCCTTGCCGAGCCGCCCGACCCTGAATATCCCTACATCCTCACCACAGGACGTCTCTATGGCCATTGGCACACCCAAACCCGCACTGGACATGTCGCCAAAATCCGAGCAATGCACCCCCAACCCTTTCTCGAAATCCATCCCCGCGATGCCAGCAAGGTAGGGCTAACTGAGGGTGACTGGGTGAGGATTGAATCACGGCGCGGCAAGGCTACCCTGCCGGTTAAAATTACCTGCGCCATCAGCCCTGGCACAGTGTTCATGCCCATGCACTGGGGGGCATTGTGGGGCAATGATACAAGCTGTAACGCTCTCACCCACCCGGTTGCCTGCCCCAGCTCAAAGCAACCTGAACTCAAAGCCTGTGCCGTCAAGCTTAGTCGCATCGAGCGGCCACCAAAATGATCTTTAAGTTTGAGCAAGACTTTGCCGACAGCCTTCGCTGCATTCCCATGATCGTGCGCTTAAAGCTCGATCAGTGCGGCATCAAGCTCAAGTTACATCAGTGGCTGCGTTTTAGTTACCAGCAGCGCCAAAGTTTGGTTGACCTGCCAACGGATACTGCTGACAACCGAGCTGCCTACCGCGCCTACCTAATTCACCTTATCGAAAGTGTCTGCCAAGAGCAGGCCGCTGAGGTAACTGTTGATCCAAACCCTGCCTGGGAAGACGCTACCACCATCCCTGACTGCGTTCTTGAGCAGGCGGCAGCCAAGGGGGTCGTGCTGACTCTTGAGCTATGGCAAAAGCTGACCCCGTTGCAGCGCTTTGCCCTCATTAAGCTCAGTCGCCCTGGCCACGAAAACCGCAATTTCCTACCCGCCTTTCAGGAATTTTCCGCACCCCACACCTATGGTCACTGTCCAGGAAGCTGAAGCCATTATTAAAGACCACTGGCTGCCAGCCAAAACCGAGTCGATCCCGATTGCAAGCTGTGTGGGCCGGGTTTTGGCAGAGCCGATCTACGCCGATCGGGACTACCCGCCAATTAACCGGGTCCTGATGGACGGTATCGCCATCAACTATGCCGCTTATGCTGCTGGGCAGCGAAGCTTTGCTGTTGCAGGCATAGCCCCTGCGGGGACAAGCCCTGCCACCCTGCCCGATCCGCAGCAGTGCTTGGAAGTGATGACTGGCTGTGCCCTGCCGCTGGGTAGTGATCTCGTCATTCCCTACGAGCAAATTCGTATCGAGGGAGGAATTGCCACCATCATCCAGGAAGTCGAACGCAACAGGGGTGATTTTGTTCATCCCCAAGGTAGCGATTGTTCTGCAGGAGCGCTGGTTCTCCGCCCCGGCATTACCCTCAAGAGCATCCACGTCGGGATCTTGGCCTCCTTTGGCTACAGCCGCATCCAAGTTGAGAGGACTCCTCGCATCAAAGTTGTGGCAACTGGCAGCGAATTGATTCCCATTGAGCAAACCCCTGCACCCTACCAACTGCGGCGCTCCAACGCTGAGGCCCTCCGAGCGGCTCTTCTTGCCTACGGGTATACCGAGGTTGAGACCGATCACCTTCCGGACGATCCTGCTGCCATTGCCACCCACTACCAAGCCAATACCCCAAACTACGACCTCTTGATTTACTCTGGGGGTGTTTCAAGGGGAAAGTGTGACTACTTGCCGGCCATCTGGCAAAGCTGTGGTGTTACTGCCTACATCCACGGCGTGGCGCAAAAGCCAGGCAAGCCAATGTGGTTTGGCATCGACCATCAGGCCAATACTATAGTTTGGGGCCTCCCAGGCAACCCCATCTCAGCTCTTGTATGTTTGCATCGTTATCTCCTCAACCGTAACACTGACTCTGGGCACCTAAGTGAAGTCATTACCTTCAAACCCAATCTCACTCTTTTTGTGCCCGTTAAGATGAGCGCCAACCGAGTCTTTACACCGATTATGCCTAACAACTCCGGAGACTTCATCGCTCTAACAGACAGCGATGGCTTTGTAGAGTTACCCCCGGCTCAAACTATCCTCAGCCCCGAGCAAAGCATCCAATTCTATCCGTGGTACTAAGATGCAGCTAGTGGATCAATGGAATCGTCGCATTCGCAAGCTAAGGGTTTCTCTAACCGATCAATGCAACCTTCGCTGCCGCTACTGCATGCCTTTGCATCCAGAATTTCTGGACAAAAGTAGCTACTTAACTCCGCAGCAATACAAAGAAATTATTGGCGAGTTGCTGGACTATGGCATTGAAGAAGTTCGCATTACAGGTGGTGAGCCTCTGGTTCGGCAAGACTTTGATGAAGTCATTCAGGAACTTGCCAAGCTGAAGATCCCGTCCCTCAGCCTAACAACCAATGGCCTGCTGCTCCACCGCTACTGGGACGTTCTCAAGGCTGCCAACGTTCTCAACCTTAATGTTAGCCTCGATAGCCTACAGCCCTCCACCCAAGCTGCAATTGCCCGTCGCGACTGCCTGGCGGATATTCTCCGTAATATCCAGGAGGGTATTGCCCGGGGATTTAGCCTCAAAGTCAATACGGTTGTAATGCGGGGGATCAACGATTGCGAGCTATTTGATTTCGTTGAGTTTGCCCGCAAGACAGGCGTGACAGTTCGCTTTCTGGAGCTGATGCGGGTCGGCTATGCCAACTCTCTCTATGAAGAACACTACGTTTCAGCACAAGAGTGCATTGCCCGTCTGCAAGAACGCTATACTCTAACCCCCCTTCCAGCGGCACCTGATTCGACAGCGTTTTACTTTACAATCGACGAGAATGTTAAAGTTGGATTTATTGCCTCTGAGTCTCAGCCCTTCTGCAGCAGCTGTTCCCGGTGGCGCTTGACAGCTGATGGTCGTCTCTTTGCCTGCCTATTTAGTGAGGAGGGTCTCTCGGTTCGAGACAAAACACCAGGCCAACGTCAGCAAATTTACCAGCAGCTTTTGGGGATGAAACCACTGCGCCGGGTTGAGCAGGTCTCACACCCAATGTACGGCTTAGGGGGCTAGCTCTATGGACAAAGCTGATCGTACATGGGCCCATCTTAATGCTCAAGGCCATCCGCATATGGTAGATATTAGCCACAAATCGGTGTCTTTGCGAACGGCCACAGCACGGGCAAGAGTTCAACTGCCACCTGCTCTCAGATCCTATGTTGTTGGCCAAGATATCCACCTGAAAAAAGGACCGGTATTTCAGACAGCAACCATTGCCGGTACAATGGCTGTTAAAAGAACTGACCAACTGATCCCCTTTTGTCATCAGATCCCTGTTGAAGACTGCACCTTTGATATCACAATTGATGATCACTTGCTTGTAACCATCCACTGCACTGTCAAGACCAGCGCTAAGACAGGGGTTGAAATGGAAGCTCTCTGTGGTGCGGCAACAGCAGCGCTGACAATCTATGACATGTGCAAGTCGGTGTCGCCCCATATCTGCATCCAGGAGATCCGCCTAGTAACTAAGTCCGGCGGCAAAAACGCCCTCCTGGAACGTCCCCTCTATGGCTTGGTGCTCACAGGGGGACGTAGCAAGCGCATGGGTCGCGATAAAGCGCTGCTGAACCCTTTTGGCAAACCCCACGCCGCCTATCTCTATGAACTGCTGCAGCCCTACTGCCAGCAGGTTTACTTGTCAGCGCGTGCCGGTCAGTGGTCGGGCACAGCTCTAGAGCTCTTGCCCACACTACCAGATCTAGTAGAAAGCGTTGGCCCGATCAGTGGCCTATTGACTGCCTTGAATACTCATCCTGAAGCTAACTGGTTGGTTGTTGCCTGTGATCTACTGAACCTTCGGTCAGAAACAATCCAAAAGCTGCTGGATCACTACCAAGCCGAAACAATCGCAACTTGCTATGTTAACCCCGAGCGCGGCTTCCCGGAAGCTCTTTGCGCCATCTATACTCCTCAAGCTGCAGCGGTACTAGAAAGGGCTTACGCGGAAGGGGTGTACTGCCCTGTGGAAATCCTCAGCAGGCAGCCCTGCACCCTAGTTACCCCCAACCATGAGGTCGAGCTCATGAACGTCAATACCGCCGAGGAGTATGCCACTTTCCAATCAGTTTGGGGTAGTTGCAGCCATGGTAACTCAATCTGTCCTAAGTAAGACCGTAACAATTCAATATGTAGCAGTGCTGCGGGAACAGGCTCAGCGGAGCAGCGAAGTGCTGCAAACCAGTGCAGCAAACTACCTAGAGCTCTATCAGCAGCTGCAAGCAAAGTATGGATTTTCGCTAGCAGCGGAGGACGTTAAGGTTGCTGTCAATCATGAGTTCTGTGACTTGACTAGGCCGATAGATGAAGGTGCCTTGGTAGTTTTCATTCCACCAGTTTGTGGGGGCTAAATGCTGCGTTTTCTAATTGTGGATAGCACCATCCAGCCAGCTGAACTCAGTCGTTTGCTCGTCAATAACACAGCGGGTGCCTTAGTAACCTTCGAGGGCTGGGTACGCAACCACAGCCAGGGCAAACCTGTTCTCAGCTTGGAGTACGAAGTCTACGAGATCCTTGCCCAGAAGGAGGGCGAGAAGATCCTCCGAGAAGCCCACGCCAAGTTTGGCCTCTGCGGTGCTGTTGCCTGTCACCGCCAGGGTCATCTTGCAATTGGTGATATTGCGGTTTGGGTTGGTGCTACAGCTGAACATCGCGGCGCCGCTTTTGCTGGAGCACGTTACATCATTGATGCAATCAAGGAGCGCTTGCCCATTTGGAAAAAAGAGTACTACTGGGGTGAGCCGCCGCGTTGGGTTTTGTGTCAGAAAGCAAAGCCTTTGTTCCAGCAATTCCATAAGAACGCTATTGCTCGGCAGCCTTGCGGCGATACCCCCTAGCCTCTCTGCTAGTATCAGTGAGGTACCTGACCTGGGGCTGTAGCTCAGCCTGGATAGAGCAAGCGCCTCCTAAGCGCTAGGTCGGCGGTTCAAATCCGCCCAGTCCCGCTAAAACCAGTGATAGGATAAAGTCTACTGTCGGTTCTGACGGGGATCAGCCGTCAGAGGCAACGGGGAAAGTGCAGTGAGAATCTGCCGCTGTCCCGCAGCTGTGAGCCGGTTTTGGACTTGGGATCCCTAGTTCGTTGTTGCAAGAGGCCTTGAGACGCAAGCCAGCCCCTCCAAAACTGAGCAAGTCAGAATGCCCGCCGGCGGTTTTTCCACAGTTCACCATATCTGCGAGGTACAGATATGCTCCCCATTTTGACGTTAGCCCGTTCCCGTCTCGAAGTTTTTTCATCGGCCTGCTTACGGATTTTCGACGCTCTCGGATCGTAGGCACTCAGTCAAAAGCGCGGACAAGAGAGCTGAGCAGTTAGCTCAGGGGCAGCTAGGAGGACGGTTGCTCGCTTTGGTTGCACAAAAGAGTCCTCTGGGCATCCCCCTGTGCAGAGTGGGCAAGCCGCCAGGGTGAAGGAACGCCTTGACAGCTCCGGCAGGTTTCCTGGCCTAGGGAAAACCTTCTGCCGGGATGCCACCGATAGGCATGTCGGCGGCCATCTCTTGCTGCCTAGGTTGGATGACAACTGGCGGCAACCTCAATTACCGAATTCGATTCAGGACAAGGTACCTTATGGCCATTGAAACTCAAACCCTAGGCTATGCCCGCATGGGCAAGCGCCGCGAGCTGAAGAAAGCCCTGGAGGCCTTTTGGGGCGGCACCCTGGAGGCGGAAGCCTTGTTGGCGACGCTGCAGGATCTGGAGAGTCAGGCCTGGCGAACCCAGCGACAGGCCAACCTCGACCACATTGCCGTAGGAGATCAAACCCTCTACGACCACGTTTTGGACTGGGCCACCTGGCTGGGGCTGATTCCCTCCCGGTTTCAGAGCTTATCAGGCCTGGAGCGCTACTTTGCCATGGCGCGGGGGCAGGAGGGGCTGCCGGCCTTGGAAATGACCAAGTGGTTTGACACCAACTACCACTACCTGGTGCCGGAAATTGAGGCCGACGCGATCCCTCAGGCCCATTTCGACGACTTCCTGGCCACGGTGCGACGGGCGCAAGGGATCCTAGGAAACCGCACCAGCCCCGTCCTCCTCAGTCCGGTTACCCTTCTTGCTCTAAGCCAGCGCTCTGGCGAGTTGCGGGGGGATCTGGAGAAGCTGCTTCCTCTCTACAGAGAACTCTTGCAGGAGCTGCAGCGCCTGGGGATCCGGGAAGTGCAAGTCCATGAGCCCATCTTGGTGACCAGCGAAGGCAAAAGTCTTCAGGAAGCGGTGGAGCAGACCTACCGCTGGCTTGCAAGCGTGGGGATCCCTCTCCACCTGGTTACCTACTTTGACGACTTGGGGGAGACTTACCCCTGGGCGGTGGAGCTTCCGGTAGCTGGCCTCAGCCTCGACTTCACCCGCGGCCACAACCTGGAACTGGTCAGAGCCCACGGCTTCCCCGCCGACAAGATCCTGGGGGCGGGGGTAGTGGACGGGCGCAACGTCTGGCAGATCCAGCCCAAAGCCGTTCTGGCCACTCTGCAAGAGCTGCAAGCCCTAGCCCCCAACCTGCGGGTGCAGCCTTCTTGCTCGCTCCAATTTGTGCCCCACGACGCTGCTCTGGAAACCCACCTGCCAGAGCCTTTGCGCAATGTTCTCAGCTTTGCCGAGCAGAAGCTGGCCGAGGTGGTTCTGCTGGCCCGCACCCTCAACGGCGAAGACACCGCCGCCCAGCAGCAGGAGCTGGAGCAGCAGTGGCAGGCCTTCCAGGACTTCAATCCCCCCAACTCTACAGTGCGCCAGGCCTTGGCCAACCTGACGGCGCAGGACTTCCAGCGCTCCCTTCCCTACGAGCAGCGTATAGGCCGGCAGGTCAAGCTGCCACCGCTGCCGACCACCACCATCGGCTCTTTTCCCCAAACCCCCGAAGTCCGGCAGTGGCGGGTCAAGTACAAAAAGGGCGAGATCTCCCAGGCCGAATACGAAGCTGCCATCGACGCCGAAATTGCCAAGTGCATCCGCATCCAAGAAGAAATTGGCCTGGATGTGCTGGTGCATGGTGAGTTCGAGCGCACCGACATGGTGGAATACTTCGCCCAACAACTGCAGGGCTTTGCCTTTACCGAGCACGGCTGGGTGCAGAGCTATGGCAGCCGCTGCGTGCGTCCCCCCATTCTCTACGGCGACGTGTCTCGCCCTCGCCCCATGACGGTGCGGGAGTTCAAGGTGGCCCAATCTCTGACTCAAAAGCCGGTCAAGGGGATGCTGACAGGGCCGGTAACCATGCTCAACTGGTCCTTCCCCCGCGTTGACGTTTCCCGTCGCGAGCAGGCCCTGCAAATTGCCCTGGCCCTGCGGGCAGAGGTAGCCGACTTGGAAGCTGCCGGAGCCGCGATGGTGCAGGTGGACGAGCCAGCGCTGCGAGAGGGGCTGCCCTTGAAAAAAGAGCGCTGGCCAGAATACTTAAGTTGGGCGGTGGAGGCCTTCCGCCTGACTACCGCTGGCGCCAAGCCCGAAACCCAGATCCACACCCACATGTGCTACTCGGAGTTCGGGGACATCATCGAGCACATCGAGCGTCTGGATGCCGACGTCCTCTCCATCGAAAACAGCCGCAGCAGCAACAAAACCTTGCTGCAGATTGCCCAAGCCGGCTATCGCCACCAGGTAGGCAACGGCGTTTACGACGTTCACAGCCCGGCGGTGCCCGACACCGAGCAGATTCTCCGGCAACTGCGCCTGGGAGTGGCCCACTTGCCGCTAGAGCAAACCTGGGTCAACCCCGACTGCGGCCTAAAAACCCGCCGCTGGGAGGAAGTGATCCCTGCCCTGAAAAACATGGTGGCAGCCACTCAGCGTCTAAGGGAGGAGCTCCAGGCCACCTAGCCCCCGGCAAGGTTGCTCAGGCCAGCGTCTCCTCCGCGGGCAACCGTGCGGCTACGACACTCCTAGGCCGCCTTGCGGCTGGCAAATAGGGCAAGATGAGAGTGGGGCTTTGCTCCGCTGGATCAACGGAGGCCAGAAGGGATCCCCGCTGTGTCTGTTGCCACCGCAGCAACAATCATCAATTGCCATCTCTAGCCATCTCAAGGTAGTTCTAATGAATCCAACACTCTGGGTTTTTTGGGGCCTAGTCCTGCTCCTAGCTATAGGATTGGGAGCCTACCTGTTGACCGCCCGCAAGTACCGCTCTCCTGAATCGGTAGCCCGCGCCTACGACGAATGGACGCGAGACGGGATCCTGGAGTTCTACTGGGGCGAGCATATTCACCTGGGCCACTACGGATCCCCGCCGCGGCGGAAGAACTTCATCCAGGCCAAGCACGACTTTGTCCACGAGATGGTGCGCTGGGGCGGGCTGGATCGGCTGCCGCCGGGGACGACGGTGTTGGATGTGGGCTGCGGCATTGGCGGTAGTTGTCGCATCTTGGCCCGCGACTATGGCTTTGTGGTGACCGGCATCACCATCAGCCCGCAGCAGGTGCAGCGGGCCCAGGAGCTCACCCCCCCCGATCTGCCCGTCCGGTTTCAGGTGGCCGACGCCCTCAACCTGCCCTTCCCCGACGCCAGCTTTGATGTGGTCTGGTCCATCGAGGCGGGGCCC
Organism: Thermostichus sp. MS-CIW-15; assembly: GCF_054060575.1. NCBI lineage: Bacteria > Bacillati > Cyanobacteriota > Cyanophyceae > Thermostichales > Thermostichaceae > Thermostichus > Thermostichus sp. MS-CIW-15. The sequence goes on from NZ_JBSSDI010000019.1 coordinate 9,443, forward strand.
CACATGCCGGACAAGGCTCGCTACGCCAGCGAGATGCTGCGGGTGCTCAAGCCAGGCGGCATCTTGGTGGTGGCGGACTGGAACCAGCGCGACGACCGTCAAAAGCCCCTCAACTTCTGGGAGCGGCTGGTGATGCGGCAGTTGTTGGATCAGTGGTCGCACCCCGCCTTTTCCAGCATCGAGGGGTTTGCCGAACAGTTGCAAGCCACGGGCCTGGTGGAAGGACAGGTGCAAACTGCCGACTGGACGCAAGAAACTCTTCCTTCTTGGCTGGATTCCATCTGGCAGGGGGTTGTCCGTCCCGAAGGGTTGCTGAAGTTTGGCTTGGTGGGCTTGATCAAGTCGCTGCGGGAGGTGCCCACTTTCTTGCTCATGCGCCTGGCCTTCGGCACTGGCCTCTGCCGCTTTGGCATGTTCCGAGCGGTGCGGGCCGCCACGCCGGCAAACTCCGCCCGCCCAGAAGTAGTTGCCCACAGCACTCAGCACTAGAAATGACAACCCTTGCTCCCACTCCGACTACCTTGGCAGCCGTTTACGACGTGATCATCGTCGGCGGCGGCATTGCGGGCTTGACCCTAGCTTGTGCCCTGCAGGGATCCGGCCTGCGCTTGGCCCTCATTGAGGCCCAGTCGGCTGAGGCAGTCAGGCAGCGCCCCTTGGCCTATGCCCTTTCGCCGTTGTCGATCCGCATCTTTCGGGCCATCGGGGTGTGGGAGGCGCTGGCTCCCCACATCACACCCTTTGCCCAGGTGATTCTGACCGACGCCGACGCTCCCCAGCGGGTGACGTTTAGGCCGGAGGATGTGGGGGAAACGGCAGTTTTCTACTGCGGCGAACATGCTCGGCTGCAGCAGGTGCTCCAGGAGCGGGTGGCTGCCGATCCCCAGATCACCTGCTACTACGAAGCCAGGGTGGAGAGCGTAACCTACGGGGAGGCTGCGGCTGAGGTAGAGCTGGAAACGACCCAAGGCCGCCGCCGGCTGGCCGCCTCCCTGGTGGTAGCCGCCGATGGCCTGCGCTCCCAAGTGCGCCAGCGGGCAGGGATCCCGAGCGACGGCTGGGACTACTGGCAGTCGTGTATCACCGCCCTGGTGGCCCCTGCCCAAGACCACCAAAACGTCGCCTACGAGCGCTTTTGGCCTGCCGGCCCCTTCGCCATCCTGCCCCTGCCCGGCAACCGCTGCCAGGTGGTCTGGATCCTGCCCCACGAGCAGGCCAAGGCCACGCTGGCCCTTTCCCAGGCCGACTTCTTGGCCGAGATGCAGCGCTACTACGGCGACCAGGGCGGCTACCTTACCTTGCTGAACCCGCCCCAAGTCTTCCCGGCCCGCCTGCGCCAGAGCCGCCGCTACTATCAGCACCGCCTGGCTTTGGTGGGGGACGCCGCTCACCACTGTCATCCCGTAGCTGGCCAAGGGCTGAACCTCGGCATCCGCGATGCCGCTGCCTTGGCCCAAGTGTTGCTGGACGCCTGGAGACGACAGGAGGATTTGGGAGAGGTCCAAGTCCTGCGGCGCTACGGTCGCCGTCGCCGCTGGGAAAACTGGGTGGTGTTGCTCTTTACGGATCTCCTCACCCGCACTTTCTCCAACTCCTACTGGCCCCTGGTGGTCTTGCGGCGCTTGGTTTTGATAGGGATGATACGCTTTCCGCCGCTGCGGCGCTTTTTGCTGCGCCTGATGACCGGGCTGTGGGGCAGCCCTCCCTACAGCCCCAGTTCCTCCTTGGCCTTCTGAGCTGCCCAAAGCACCTCCGCATCGGCGGCCTCTGACCAATCGGGATCGGCGATCTCGGCGTAGAACCTCTGGTCGTAGGAGCGGGTTTGCACCACCACCGGCATGGGCACGGCATGGCCGAGAACCAGGGCCTGCTGTTTGGAATCCAGCTTGGCCAGCACCGTTTTCAAGTTCTGGCTGCCGGCTACACCCGTGAACACAGCCTCGATATCTTGGTCATCGTTGAGAAGGGCCGTGATGCGGGTGCCCAACTGCGACATCACCTCGCGGTCGAGACTGGAAGGGCGCTGATCCACCACCAGCAGCGTCACAAAGTACTTGCGCATCTCGCGGGCGATGGTGCCGAAAATGGTCTGCTTGGCCGCCCGCGGATCCAGAAAGCGGTGCGCTTCCTCGATGGTGATGCACAGTTGCCGGGGCCGGTCGAGGGGATTTTTGGACTGCAAGTACCGCTCCGTCTGCTGCACATAGGCCTGGTGAATGCGGCGGGTGATGACGTTGGCCGCCAACATGTAGGAGAGCAGGTTGGACTGGGATCCGAACTCGATGACCACGTGAATGCCGCGGCTGAGGGCCTCCAGGATCTCGCCGATGTAGTTGTGGGGCAGGCTGTTGCGGATGTACTTGAGGTCGTCGAGACGGGTGAGCTTGCGCTGCAGGGCCAGGATCGAGGCCTTGTTGCCCATTTTTTGCTCGCAAAACTCCTGAATCTCGGCGTTGGAAAGGCTCAAAAGACGGCTGATCCAGTCGCGGCCAAACTCGTTGCGCAGGATAATGGCGTTTTCCAGACTGGCCTCGGAGAGGTTGAGCTCCTCTGCCAACAGCGCCAGATCCTCCACCTCGATCTGGTTGTAGGCAATAAACAGCTCGCGGGCATCCCGCACCCCTCGCCGCCGCGTGGAATCGGGATCCAAGGTATAGATTTGCACCTGGCCGGGGAAGAGCTGCCGCAGCCCCTTGACGGTGGTGGCCTGCCTATCCTCGCTGGCCGCCTCCCAGCCATACTCAGAGTGCATATCAAAAACCAGGTTTACCGCCGCCCGTTTGCGGATGATGCCCGCCAGGATCAGGCGGGCCAAAAAGGATTTGCCGGTACCGGACTTGCCGAAGATGCCGTTGCTGCGCTCCACCCAGCGATCCAGATCCAGACAAATGGGCACCGCCATGTCCAAGGGTTGGCCGATGGCGAAGTTGCGCCGAGTGGGGTCGTCTTCCCAGCCGAAGACGGTGCGAAAGTCCAGCTCCCGCGCCTCGTACACCTGGGAAAAGTGGGCCGGCACCGTTTTCACCGGCAACAGCTCCATCGCCTCGGCAGCAGGAGGGGCTGAGCCGCAGTCGTCTGGCCGCTTGGGATCGATGAGGGGATACAGCCTCTCTGCTTCCGTCTGCCGCGGCACCAGCATCAGCATGGGCGTGAGGGCGATAACCCCGTAGGTGCCGGTACCCGCCAGCACCTCCTGCAGCAGGGTCTCTTCCGGGCGGGGGGGATTGACCAAGATCTGCGGGTTGCTGGTTGCTAAGGTAACGTCGGTGAGCAGGCCGAAGAAGCGGTGGCGCTCCCCCTGGATCACCACAAACTTGCCCACCCGCAGGTCTTCTACCGAGACACCGGGGTTGAGGCGAGCTTCCAAGCCCCGACTCAGGGATCCCTGGATGACGGTGGCTAGCGGTTGGGGAGCGGTCATGGCGGTGAGACTAGTTGCCCGCCTGAGCGCGGGCGCTGCTGCGGGGGGCCCCATCTTGGACGATCCAAGTGCGGACGATCTCCACCTCCTCCGGCGTCCAAAAGCCCAGACGAGAGAGGGGCAGCCCGCGGGCCTGGAGGTAGGCGATCTCCGGGGATCCGCCGCGGGCCTGAGGGCGGTTGGGGTTGTTGGCGTTGAGGATGGTGGCGTGGCGGCGCGTCCAGCGGGGATCGATCAACTCGCTGTTGGGATCCCCTGGCTTGACGTAGGCCAGAACCGCCTCGTAGCTGTCCAGCAACTGGGTGCGCTGTCGCCCTGCCGGCTGGTGGCAGCCGACACAACTGGCCTCCAGCAACGGCTTGATGTCCCGCTCGTAGGTAAACTGCGGCTCGGTGCGAAAGCGCAGTTGCATGGTCTGCTCCAGCGGCAGCCCCTCCTGCGGCGCGATCGTGAGGGTGTAGTCGGTGCTAAAGCGCAAGGGATCCCGAGGTTTAAGCAACAACTCGTCTCCCTGCACGTCGAAAATGACCGCTGCCGGCGGCTCCAACTGAACCGCCAGCCGTTGTAGATTGGGATCCAGCGGCCGATCGAATTGCAGCCGTAGAACCCCGTCCACAAAAACATCCTGCTGCTCGGGGGCTGGCTGAGAGGAGACCCACTGCAGCGGCGCATTCGATTGCGACTCAACCTGCAGATGAGGCTGAACGGCCCAGAACACCACTGCCAACACCACCAGCCCCACCCAAATTCGCCAGCGTCGCCACCGACGGGCCAGGTTCTGTGCAGTTGGAGTGTACATTGCCGCCGCCCTCATGAACTTTAACTTTTGTCAGAATAACGAAGCCCTCTGCGCTTCAGCCATCAATTGATACCTATTGATACAGATGATACAGACAGATAGGGATCCTCAACGAATACGAGGATCCCTTGTCCGCCTAAAAACAGGGTGACGATGGAGGGAAAGAAGCATCTCGCTCTTCCCTAACCATCGAGGGCTTTACCCAAGCTGAAACGCTGTTATCAGCAGAGAGAACCTCGACAAGGCAGGCGACAGGAAATCAGTCGATGCGCTCTAGCTTGATGTTGTGGTGGCCCAACTTGATCTCGAACTGATCCCCCGGCTTGAGGCCCATCTTCTTGGTGTAGGCAGCTCCGATGAGGAGGTTGCCATTCTTGTGAACCGAAACCCGGTAAGTCGGAGCCCGACCGCGGGAACCGTTCTCATCACTAGCATCGAGATCCACACCGACTGCCTTCAGCAAGGCATTGTTGAACTGCATCAGATTCACTCGCTCCTGACCATTCTTGGTATAGGTGACGTAGCCACAGGCGCGAGCTTTTTCCTTGCGATCCGCATTTCCCATCGAAGTTACCTTGTCGAGGAGCTCTTGGCCAGTGAGTGGTTTTGGTTTACCGGTCGTAGTCATATCAAGATGGCTCAAGGACAACAGTTAGTGTAGCCAAAAACAAATAGCGATTGCAATAAGTTGCCTTCAACTCTTTCTTATTAGAGGAGACAAGTTCGGCAAGCGGAATGGGATCTGAAGAGGCGAGTGCGCAAAACAGCAGTAGCGAATTCCCCCTGCGGGACAGAACCTGTAGAGTCGAGGTCGGACTTGCGAAAGAGGGGTTCTCCCCAGGCAAGCCCTAGGCTCGCAAGTGCTCTTCTCGGCGGGATCGGCGGCCTGAGCCCTAGCACTTTGGGCGAGGGATTCCTGTTGTGTTGCTGGCAAAGGCAGGGAAACTGGAAACAGGGCTGTTTGAGTATTCGCTGATATGGATCCCTTTTGGTCGGGGCGGCGTCTGCTGGTTGGGGTGAGCGGGGGAATTGCTGCCTACAAAACTGCGGTTTTGGTGTCTGCTCTGGCCCAGCAGGGGGCAGAGGTGAGGGTGGTTTTGACGCAAGCTGCACAACAGTTTATCTCCCCGCTGACGTTTGCCACTGTGTCCCGTCAGCCGGCTTTTACAGATGCCGAGTTCTGGCAAGCTGCGCGGGGACGGCCGCTGCACATCGAGCTGGGGGAATGGGCCGAGGCTCTCCTGATTGCGCCGCTTTCGGCCAACACCTTGGGCAAGCTGGCCCAGGGGCTGGCGGACAATTTGCTCACCAACGTGGTTTTGGCCTCCCACTGTCCGGTGGCCTTGGCGCCGGCCATGAATACCCACATGTGGAAGGCTGAAGCAGTGGCCGAGAATTGGCAGCGGCTGCAACGGGATCCCCGCTTCTGGGCCTTGCCCACGGCCAGGGGCCGCCTGGCCTGCGATGCGGTGGGGGAAGGGCGCCTGCTGGAGCCAGAGGCGCTGCAGGAGTATGTGCGGGCTCTGCTCTGGACAGGGGGGCAAAAAGACTGGCAAGGGAAGCGGGTGTTGGTGACGGCAGGAGGCACCCGCGAGCCCATCGACGCGGTGCGCTTTATCGGCAACCCGGCCAGTGGGCGGATGGGGGTGGCGCTGGCGGTGGCCGCCGCCTGTCGGGGGGCCGAAGTCACGCTGGTGCATGGGCCGCTGGGGATCCCCTTTGATCCAGCACCCTTCGCCATTCGGGCCATCCCGGTGGAGACAGCAGCCCAACTGGAGCAGGTTTTGCGGGCGGAGTTTCCCCAGGTGGACGTGCTCTGGATGGCAGCGGCAGTGGGGGATGTGCGGCCCACGCAGACCTATGCGGGCAAGCTGGCCAAGGCCGAGCTGCCCCTGCTGCTGCCCTTGGAGCCTGTCCCCGATTTGGTGGCAGCCCTAGCCCGTCACCGACGTCCCGGCCAGCTTCTTATCGGCTTTGCTGCCCAGAGCGGGGATCCTCTCCCCCCGGCCAAGGAGAAGCTGCAGCAGAAAGGGCTGGACGCCATTGTGGCCAACCCCATCGACCAGCCGGAGAGCGGCTTTGGCAGCAGCCACAACCAAGGCTACTGGATCCCGCGGCAGGGCAACCCGGAACTGCTCCCGTTGGCCACCAAATCGACCCTGGCTCACCGGCTGCTGGATCTGGCCCTGCGCCTGGGCTGACTTGGATAGCCGGCCAAAATCAGGTACCTTTGAGGCTAAGCGCAGAGGGATCCGATGGCGATCATTGTCTTGAGAGCCTGGTATTTGGATTCGGTGTTGTCTGCCTCCCAAGTGCAACAGCGAGCCCCTGACTTGCGCCTAAGCCGTACCGGCCTCCTGAAAACGGCGATGCGAGCCGATTTCCTCGACGATGTGGAGCAGGTGAAGGCCTCTGTCTGGTGGCAGCGCTACTTGGAAGGGGAGCTGGTGGAGTTTTACATCGAGGGCAGCGGCGCCTACAGCATCTCCAACCTCGATTTAATCAGCCGCGAGATCTACTTCAATAAGCGGGCTGCCCTAAGCATCACGGAGCCGGCCATCTACTTCTGTGGCCAATCAGATTACCCCGACTCCAGCGCCACGCTGCACCAGGCGTTGCAGACGGTGGTGGAGGCCATTAACCGCCATCATCAGCCGGTTCTTCCGCTACAACTGCAGGGATCCCCAGAGACACCCCTCATCGACGCAGCGCTGATTCGCAAGCTCAAGCAGGCGTTGCTGGTGGTGGCCGATGTCACCCCTGTGCAGGTCAATGGCCGGGGGCGGCCTCTGCCCAGCCCACAGGTCTGTCTGGAGCTGGGCTATGCCCTGCAATCGAAGCGCCCCGAGCAACTGCTGCTGGTGCAACTGCCCCGCCACGGCATCGAGGGATCCTTTCCCTTTGAGGTGGAAGGCAGCAGCTTTTTGAAAATCGGCGATCCGCAGCACCTGGTGGATCAACTGGGAGCCGAGCTCCTCCGCCTGCTGCAGCGCCATCGAGTCATCTCCCTCTAATGGCAGTACCTACTCAAGCCTCCCTGGCAGCAGCTAGACTGCTTTGGAAGGCCGCTGCTGCCGCCGCCACACTTCTGAAACTATCTATCAGCCTCTATTCCCCGGAACTATGACTCTGGCCGATGCAAATTCTCTGGTTTCCTCAGTTCGCCCTGCAGCAGGCTGGCAGAGAGCGCTGAACGGCTTGATGTTCCTGCTGCTGCTGGGGGTTCCCCTCTCGTGGACAGGCCACTTGCAGGGCTGGGATCCCAATCTGGTCTTCCTTTGTGCGGCCTTGGCGGTGGTGGCCTTGGCGAAGTTTATGGGTCAAGCCACCGAGGAGATCGCTGCCTTGACCGGGCCGACGATCGGGGGACTGATCAACGCCACCTTTGGCAACGCCACCGAGCTAATCATTGGCCTGGTGGCGCTGCAGGCGGGACTGGTGGAGGTGGTGAAAGCCTCCATCACCGGCTCGATCATCAGCAACCTGCTGCTGGTGGCCGGGCTGGCCATGTTTTTGGGCGGCATTAAGTTTCGCGAGCAGAGCTTTCGGCCCGAAGTGGCGCGTATGAACGCCTCGGTAATGAACCTGGCGGTGGTGGCCCTGATCTTGCCCAGCGTGGTCACCTATGCCGACGCCAACTTGGGCGCGCTCTCCATCCAAGAGCTCTCTACAGCGGTGGCTTTGGTGCTGATCGGGGTTTATGGCCTTACCTTGCTGTTTTCCCTCAAAACCCACAGCTACCTTTACACCATTCACGAGGCAGAGGCGGCAGAACATGAAGCCGCTGCCCGTCTCGCCCCCAATCCGGTTTTGCAGGCAGAGGGATCCATTCCCCAAGTGTTGACGGCCCCGCCCGAGCGGGCCGGTTTGGGGTTTTGGCTGTTGGCCCTCTTGGGGTTGACGGTGTTGGTGGCGCTGGAGTCGGAACTGTTGGTGAGCACCCTGGAGCATACTCTGGAGCACTTGCACATTACCTCGCTGTTCATGGGGGTGATTTTGCTGCCGATCATCGGCAATGCGGCCGAACATGCGACGGCAATCACGGTGGCCATGAAAGACAAGATGGATCTCTCCTTCTCAGTATCTCTGGGCTCGACGATGCAAATTGCCCTGTTCGTGGCGCCTCTGTTGGTGCTGGCCGGGAACGTGCTGGGCCAGCCGATGAACTTTAACTTCGGCACAGTGGAGCTGGTGGCCATTGCCGTCTCGGTGTTGCTGGTCAACTCCGTCAGCAGCGACGGTCGCTCCAACTGGCTGGAGGGGCTGTTGCTCTTGGCCACCTATGCCATTCTCGGCATTGCTTTTTTCTTTTTGGAGTGAGGTTGTTCAAGTACTCCACACCGCGGACGCAAACGATTCATGTTGCGCCAGCTGCGACCGGTAGATAAGTCGGGGAAAATGGGATCCCTGCTGTGGCCGCTCCTTTTCGGCGCGTCCCTCGCCCTATCTCCGGCCATCGAGCCTGCCTGGGGGCAGGAAACTTCTCAAAACCACGGCACCGCCTCCAACGTGCCTTTGCTCAGCCGCTTGGATGCTCTGGAAGAGCTGCGGCAAGCGCTCAGCCTGCCCACCGCTTCCATCCAAACGGAGGCCGTGACACTGGATGGGCGGCGGCTGTTCTTGGTCGCCGCGCCACAGGGGGATCCCGGCAGCCTGCCGCCGGTGTCGCAGCGGGCCCGCTCCATTCCCAACAGCGCCATTCGGGTGGTGGAGAACCTCTCCAACGGCTGGTCGCGGGTGGATCTGGGGATCGTGATCGCCTACGAAAACGACCTGGAACAGGCCATCCGCATTACCGAGCAGGTGGCTCTACAGATGTATCGGGAGCCGGCCTGGCGGGACAAGATCCGCGAGCCCCCCGAGATGCACGGCGTCGATGACCTGGGGGAGCGGGGGATTACATTGCGCATCTGGATCAAGGTGCAACCGCTGCAGCAGTGGCGGGTGACGCGGGAATACCGCCGTCGCCTCAAGCATGCCTTCGACCAAGCCGGGATCCAGATCCCGTTTCCGCAACAAGCCCTCTGGTTCCGCAGCCCACTGGAGATGCGCATCCAGGGCCTCAGCCCGGAAGAAACCCACCGCCTTTTGCACCCAATGGAGTCACGCCTGAGCAACCCCGATCCCATTTCTGAGGAGCGAGCCGGCCAACTTCCTCCCTAGCTGGCCATCGCAGCTCCAAGGGGGCCAGGCGGCTACTCGTCGCCGATGATTTCCGGCTCGGTCAGCTCATCGGACATTTCGATGATGGCGCGGCGAATGGGCTTCATCCAGCCCTCTTCCACATCGTTGGGGTCATCGTAGCGGCGACGCTTGGCCCGATTGGCCACCTGCACTGTGATGCGATAGCGGTTTTTGGAAGCGTTAATTAACGCCTCTACCCGACGCATCAGCTCGTCGTTGTCGATGCCCAAGTGAGGGTTACGCAAGGTCATGGTCGGCGTCTTGTTACCAGGTAGCCTTTTATCTTAGCAAACCTCTCGCAGCTCATAAGGGCGTCAGCCCGGCCCAGGGCGAGGGATCCCCGATCAAAACCAACGCCCCGCCGACTTGCGCACTGCAATCAAGCTGCTGCTGGTGCCCAGAAAAACCCCCATCCCCAGCAACAGCAGCGGCAGAAACCAAAACTCCGCCTGGCCGGGATCGGCCTGCATCACCTTGAGGAAGGGCAGCGCAATCAACTGCTCCAGCGCCTCCTGCAGTAACTGTTGGGATCCCAGAACCAAGCCCCAAGCCCCCAGCGCACTGACTACCCCGAACAGGCAGCCCTGCAAAATAAAGGGCAAGTAAATCCAGGTCGCCGTCGCACCCACCAGTTGCATCACCTCAATCTCCCGCCGCCGCGCCATGACAACCAGGCGAATGGTGGTAGTGATCACCGCCACTGCCGTCAGGGCCAACACCCCGGTGATGCTCAGGGATCCCAGACGTAGCACCTCCTGGATTTGGGCCAGTTGCTCCACAATGCGGTCGCCGTAGTACACCTCGTCTACCCCCTCCAGTTGGCGGATCTGCTCGGCCACTTGACCTAGGATCTCGGCAGAATCGGCCTTGACTCGCAGGGCATCCACCAAAGGGTTATCCCCCAACTGGGTCTCCAGGGCCGCCTCATCCTGGATCCCCATCTCCAGCAAAAGGTCGCGCCAAGCTTGCTCTTTGGTGATCACCCTCACCTCCGCCACATGAGGCAGTTGGGCCACTTGGGGCTGCAAATCCACCCCCCGGCGTTCCGGCTCCAGATAGACGGAGATCTCCAGTTGCCCCCCCAGCGACTGGACCGTTGCATCCACCCCCCGAGACAGCTCCACGCCGATCCCCACCAGAAACAGCAACACCAACAGGGTGCTCACCGCCGCCCAGTTTAGCCAGCCTCCTCGCCGCAACCCCAAAAAAGTTTCCTGCAGGAGGTAGCGGATTTTGTTGAGAAATCGGGAGAGAGAGTGCATGCTGCCTACCGTCCAAGAGTTTGCCCGCTCTAAGCTTTAGCGTCGCAGTTGTGGAGAGGAAGATGGGGCTGCGCCGCTCTGGCGGGAGCCCCTCAGCGCATATCGTACAGATGTCCTCCCTCCAGGCGCACCACCCGGTGACCCGCCCGCTCCACCAGATAGGGGTCGTGGCTAGTCATGAGGATCGTCACGCCAAAAGAATTGAGCCGCTCCAGGATTTGGAGCACCAATAGGGAGTTTTCCCGATCCAGATTTCCCGTCGGCTCGTCGGCCAGCAACAAGACGGGCATGTTGACAATGGCGCGGGCCAAGCTGAGGCGCTGTTGCTCCCCTCCCGAAAGCTCGTCCGGGAAGCAATCCCGCTTCTCGGTCAGCCCCACCATCTTCAAAGTCGGCCCCAGGCGGCGGCGAATCTCTGCTGGGGAAAGTCCCTGGGCGCGCAGCACAAAGGCCACATTTTCCGCCAGGGTGCGATTGGCCAAGAGGCGATAGTCTTGAAAAACCACCCCCAAGCGCCGCCGCAACATTGCTAGGGGGCGGGGCGGGATGCGGTAGGGCCGCCGCCGACCTTCCGAAGAAAACAGACACACCCCATCCACTATCACCGTGCCCTCGGTGGCCTGTTCGGCCCCGTAGAGCAGCCGTAGCAGGGTGGACTTGCCCGCCCCCGACACCCCGGTTACGAACACAAACTCGCCGCGGCGCACCTCCAAGTTCACATCTCGGAAAACCCAGTTGCCGTTGGGAAAGACCTTGCTCACCCCCCGCAGCGACACCATGCTCTCAGCGCTACCTAGGGCTGGCAGGGATCCGGTCTGGGGCTTGCGGTAGAGGCCCAAGGTGGTTTCTGGGTCGGTTGGGACGAGGAGGGAGGGGTTTGGGGCTGTACCAGCCCAAGGGTGAAGGCGGGGAGCGTAGCCGATGTGCTGACCAAGCATCGTGGTAAAGCGCCTAGAGAGAAGGGAACGAGTGGAGCTGCCAGGCTAGGAGCGCGAGGGAGAAGAGCATGACTCTAGTCAATAATAAGCTCAACTATACTGAAAATAATGTATAATATGTTCAGTACGGATTACTACCAGTTGATCTTTCTGTTTACTTTCGAGTCTGCCAACATGGTAGCCAAAGCAAAGCAGAAAATTGGTAGTAAGACGACACGGAAACTGCGCTTTGGGTATTCTACTCAAAGCTTTGCGGGATACCGCCATTCTGTTTGGACTCCGTCCCGCTAACGCGAATGGAAACAAGCAGAATGCTATCGCTGCATAGTTGAACAGTGATGTTCAGCAGTGTTCAGCGTAAATGTATCAGCGATCCCACAGCACCCGCCAGGCAAACCTGGGCAAAGCCAACATGCGTCGCCAGCGCCAAGGTTCCTGATAGAGACGATACAACCATTCCAGGTGATGGTCACGCCACCAGCGGGGGGCTCGCCGTTTTTGGCCGGCCCAAATGTCGAAGCTGCCCCCCACCCCCATCCAGATGGCCTGGGGCAAGAGGCTGCGCCATCTCTGGATCCACAGCTCCTGCCGCGGGGATCCCAGCCCCACCCACACCAGTTGGGGTTGGATTTTCTGGAGAGCTTGCAGAAGTTTTTCCTCTTCGGCGCCAGAGAAGTAGCCGTGATGGCCCCAAATGGACAGAGAGGGAAAGTGAGCTTGCCACTGCTGAACCGCTGCCCGGTTGACTGCCGGCCTTCCTCCCACCAAGGCCAAGCGCCACCCCCGTTCTGCTGCCCGCGAGATCAAAGCTTCGGCCAGCTCGATCCCCGGCACCCGCTGGACACGGATCCCCTGCCGCCGCAAAGCCCACACCACCCCCGCCCCATCTGGGATCACCAGCTCAGCCTCCTGCAGCACTTGGGCAAAGGCCGGATCCCGCTGCGCCTGCATGATCATCTCCGGATTGCAGGTGACTACCTGAGCACCCAGGCCCTGGCTGATGCGGGCTTCAATCCAGGCGGTATAGCTCTGCAGATGGGTTTCCGGCAGGGTAAGGTGCAGGTTGACGCCCAAAAGGGAGTAGGTTACCAACGACATTGCCACGGGCCTAGGGAGAGAACTTGCTTCCCAATCCAGATTGTGCCAACAAAAAAGAGCGCTATCCTTCGGGGTGAGATAGGGATTCCATGCTCTCTGAACAGCCTTCTACAAGCGTCTTGGCCCCCCGCGAGGGGCGCTGGCTCTGGCAGGGCCAGTCCATCCGCTACCAACAGGCGGGATCCGCCGGCCCGGCGGTGGTGCTTATCCACGGTTTTGGGGCCAGCAGCGACCACTGGCGGAAAAATTTGCCGGAGCTGGGGCGGCACTGCCGCGTGTACGCCCTTGACCTCCTGGGATTTGGGGGATCCGCCAAGCCCTTGCCGGGATCCCCTTTCCCCTACACCTTTGAAACCTGGGGCGCCCAGGTGGCCGATTTTGGGCGGGAGGTGGTGGGGGAGCCAGCTTATCTGGTGGGCAACTCCATTGGTTGCATTGTGGCCTTGCAGGCGGCTGTTTTCGAGCCAGGCCAGGCCTTGGGGGTGGCGATGTTGGATCCCTCACTGCGGCTGTTGCACGAGCGCAAGCGTCGCCAGATCTCTTGGCTGCGCCGCCGAACCACCCCCCTCATCCAGTCCTTGCTGGGGTGGCCCCCCTTCGGCCGGTTTTTCTTTGCCCAGATAGCCCAGCCCTGGGCCATTCGCAACATCCTCCTCCAAGCGTATGGGCGCAAGGAAGCGGTTACGGAAGACCTGGTGCAGCTTTTGCTGCGACCGGCCCTCGATCCGGGAGCGGCAGAGGTGTTCTTGGCCTTTGTGCGCTACTCCCAGGGGCCCTTGGCCGAGGATCTCCTGCCGCAGGTCACCTGCCCCGTCCTCATCCTCTGGGGAGAGGTGGATCCCTGGGAGCCCATTGCTTTGGGGCGGGCCTTGGCCGAGTTCCCCTGCGTGGTGGGGTTCATCCCCCTGCCGGGAGTTGGCCACTGCCCCCAAGACGAGGCCCCGGAGCTGGTCAACCCGCTGCTGCTGGCTTGGATCCGGGATCCCACCCGAAAACCTGAGCTCGGGATCCCCTAGCAACTCCCGCGAGGAGGAAGGTCTGGGTTCTCCCGCCTAAGAGCGACCGAGGTGCTCCAGTTGATCCAGGTTGGGGCCGCTCAGCCGGAAGGCCTGGCCAAACCCCTGAATGAAGCTGCCGCCGGTGGGGGTGATCTGGCAGAAGTGGAAGTCCGCTAGGCCCAGGATCATCTCGGCAATCTCGTACTTGGCGCGATAAAGAGCCTCGAACCCCTGGGCTTGCGCTTCCTTGCGGCTGAGGAACTGGGCTTTTCCGCTCACCATCACCCGCGGCAAAGCGTGGTTGCTGCGGGGATCCCCCGGCGTGGGCGGCTCGTGGATGAGCAGGCTGGCTCGCGGATCCGCCCGCAAAGCCTGGGTGTGGGAAGAAAGGTCGCTGATGACAATGGCAAAGCGCAAGGGATCCCACTGCACCACGAAGGGCACCAACGATACCGCCGGGGATCCGTGATCCAGCACCGCCAAGCTGGCCACCGGCTGGCCCTCCAGCAGCGCCTTCAACTTTTCCTGCGCCGACATCGCTTTTTCTCCCATTGCCCCTGCTATTATCCCCAAGCCCCCCTCGTTTGAGAAGGGTTGGATCCCTGGGATAATATCCATTGCCCGTTTGAGCAGCCCGCACCACCGGGAGCAACGTTTTTCGACATTTTTCAACCCTATCGACGTCGATACATCCCGATGTATTGTGACTATCTTGTTCAGATCCTCACGGCTCGCGTTTACGACGTCGCCCAAGAAACCCCCCTGGAGCCGGCTTTTAACCTCTCCCGCCGCCTGAACAACCAGGTCTGGCTCAAGCGGGAAGATCTGCAGCCGGTTTTCTCCTTTAAGCTGCGGGGGGCCTACAACAAGATGGCCCACCTGCCTCCGGAGCAACTGGCGCAAGGGGTGATCGCGGCCTCTGCGGGCAACCACGCCCAAGGGGTAGCCCTGGCAGCGCAGCGGCTGGGCACCCACGCGGTCATCGTGATGCCCGTCACCACCCCCCAGGTGAAGATAGACGCGGTGCGGGCGCGGGGGGCCCAGGTGGTCTTGCACGGCGACACCTTTGACGATGCCTATGCTCACGCGCGGCAACTGGAAGCCGAGAAAGGTTTGACCTTCATCCATCCGTTCGACGATCCCCTGGTGATCGCTGGCCAGGGCACCATCGGCATGGAGATCCTGCGCCAGTCTCAACAGCCCATCCACGCCATCTTCGTCGCCGTCGGCGGGGGCGGCCTGATCTCGGGCATTGCCGCCTACGTCAAGCGCCTGCGCCCGGAGATCAAAATCATTGGGGTAGAACCGCTGGACGCCGACGCCATGTACCGCTCCCTACGAGCTGGCCGAAGGGTGGGCCTCTCTCAGGTAGGCCTGTTTGCTGATGGGGTGGCGGTGCGAGAGGTGGGGGAAGAAACCTTCCGCCTCTGTCAGCAGTACGTGGACGAGATCCTCTTGGTGAGCACCGACGACACCTGTGCCGCCATCAAGGATGTCTTTGAAGATACCCGCTCTATTTTGGAGCCCGCCGGCGCCTTGGCCATTGCCGGCCTCAAAGCCTACGTCAGACGCACCGGCATCCAGGGACAGACCCTGGTGGCGGTGGCCAGCGGGGCCAATATGAACTTCGACCGCCTGCGCTTTGTGGCCGAGCGAGCCGAGATCGGCGAACAGCGGGAGGCCATTTTCGCCGTCACCATCCCCGAAGAGCGGGGCAGCCTGCGTCGGTTCTGCGCCCACATCGGCCAGCGCAACCTCACCGAGTTCAACTACCGCATTGCCGATACCCACGAAGCTCACATCTTTGTCGGCCTACAGGTGCGGGATCGGGCCGATGCCCAGGCAGCGGCCCTGGATCTGGAGCGGGCTGGCTTTAAGACCTTGGATCTCACCGACGACGAGCTGGCCAAGCTGCATCTACGCCACATGGTGGGGGGGCGCTCCCCCCTGGCCGAGAACGAGCTGCTCTACCGCTTCGAGTTCCCGGAGCGGCCCGGGGCCCTGATGCAGTTCTTGTCTTGCATGAGCCCCAACTGGAACATCAGCCTCTTTCACTACCGCAACAACGGCGCCGACTACGGTCGCGTCCTCATCGGCATGCAAGTGCCCACCTCGGAAATGCCCGCCTGGCAGCGCTTTCTGGATACCCTGAACTATCGCTACTGGGACGAAAGCCACAATCCGGCCTACAAACTCTTCCTAGCCTAGTCAGTGTCGGCTTGTTGCGGGGGTGAACAAAGTTGTAAACAAAACTTTACAGTCCTATGTAGAGCGCGCTACGCTAGTAGAGAAAAAGCAAGGAGAATCCTATGAGCAGATATCGCTCCGTCGTAGTCGAAGAAGGTGGCCGCCTCAACAACTACGCCATCGAGCCGGAGATGTACGTGGACACCGTTCCGCGGGTGGGCTTCACCGACTATGCAGAGCGCTTGAACGGGCGTTTGGCGATGATCGGTTTTGTTGCCCTGATCCTGTTTGAAGCCTTGTCTGGCACTACTCTCATCGGCTGGCTGCAGTCCCTGGGGCAGTAGAAGAGGGGAAAGCAAGCCGTGGCTTGTGAAATCCGAGGCGGTCAACCTGGGAGTACAGGCGATCTTTGCCTGAACAAGCCCTTCCTTGGCTGACTTTGCACACAAAAGGATAGCTTGGTAGCCCCGCACTTGAGTGCGGGGCGGAAAAGCCCGCTAGCCACTTTAGTCGCTTACCCATGATGGGGGTCGTTGATATAGTTTCATAGCTCAAACAACCTCTTCCTGACTTCTCCCACCAAGACCTCTTTCCTTACTCTTTGGCCAAAAAATAAGATAAACAACCGCTAGCCCCACAGCATGGTTGTAGTGATTGTACCGTTGACTTTCCTCTCGCATTATCGCTTGCCCATGTCAGACTGCGGTTGTCATGCCGCTTGCCAACAATGATGGAGTGCGGCTGTCAGCAGGTTCGAGTCAGGAACAGGGAGCTAGTCCCCCTATTAGAGTACTTGTGTCAACAGTCTAATAAGGTGTACAACTGTGCTTTGTACTATGCGAGACAAGTCTATTTCAAAACGAAGCGATGGGCAAGCTATGGTGAGCTTTGCGCTGAGATGGGGAGAACCCAAAGCAAGCACTTCATCGCAATGTATGTTTCCGCCGCGCAACAGGCCTGTAAGTCTGTAGCTGGAGTGGGTCTATGCCAAGCCTGCTCGACCCCAATCGCTGGATCCGAGAAAAGCTCTAGCAATTGACCACGGAGTCAACAACTGGCTCACGTGCGTTAGCAACTTAGGACATAGCTTCATCATTGATGGCCGCAAAGTCAAGTCCTTTAACCAGGGGTACAACAAGGAGCTGGCTAGGCTCAAGACTCACAAGCCGCAGGGGTTTTGGTTGCAAAAGCTTGACCGAACTACGGAAACCGGCGGATTAAGAAAGTCAGCAGAACCTTGGGGCTTTGCCTTCAGGAACTGTCCAGAGGCGCTTTGACAACGCCGTTACGGGTTCTTTTGTGGACTGCGTAAGAATCCCCCGCCTTTAGGCGGTGGGAGTGTCAACTTCCTCCCCTCTGGCTGTGGGAGAGGGGCTGGGGGTGAGGGATCCAAAAGACTACAATAGCGCCAGCCCATCCTCAAATCCTCTAAACGGGATCCCTAAGGCCGTGATCTCCCTCAACTTACGGCCCAGCCTGGAGTTGACCGATGAAATCTTTGAACAGCTCTGCCGGCAGAACCCTGAGCTGCGCCTGGAGCGCACCGCCAAAGGGGAGCTAGTGGCCATGGCCCCTGTCGGCAGCGAAAGCAGCCGCCAAAACTTGAGCCTCAGCGCCCAACTCTGGCAATGGAACCGCCAAACCCAGCTTGGCGTGGCCTTTGATGCTTCTGCCGGCTTTGCCCTGCCCAACGGGGCTATTCGCTCTCCCGATGCCGCCTGGATTGCCAAGGAGCGCTGGCAGCAGCTTACTCCAGAGCAGCGCCGCCGCTTTGCCCCCCTGTGTCCGGATTTTGTCCTGGAATTGCGATCCCCTTCCGACGACCTGGCTGCTTTGCAGGCCAAGCTGCAGGAGTACCTCGAGAACGGATCCCAACTGGGCTGGCTGATCGACCCGGAAAGCCAGCGAGTTTACGTCTATCGCCCCGGCCAGCCCGTCCAAGTTCTGGAGCGCCCAGCTTACCTAGAAGGGGATCCCGTCCTCCCTGGCTTTGTTGCCGATCTCACCCTAGTCTGGGAATAGTTCCCAGGGAACTTGCCTATGATCGCGCTTAACCTACGGCCCAGCCTGGAGTTGACCGATGAAATCTTTGAACAGCTCTGCCGGCAGAACCCTGAGCTGCGCCTGGAGCGCACCGCCAAAGGGGAGCTAGTGGCCATGGCCCCTGTCAGCAGTGAGAGCGGACTTCGCAATGCCGACCTGCTGGGCCAGCTCTGGCAGTGGAACCGCCGCACGAGCTTAGGACTTGTCTTCGACTCCTCCACGGGTTTTGCCCTGCCCAACGGGGCTATTCGCTCTCCCGATGCCGCCTGGATTGCCAAGGAGCGCTGGCAGCAGCTTACTCCAGAGCAGCGCCGCCGCTTTGCCCCCCTGTGTCCGGATTTTGTCCTGGAATTGCGATCCCCTTCCGACGACCTGGCTGCTTTGCAGGCCAAGCTGCAGGAGTACCTCGAGAACGGATCCCAACTGGGCTGGCTGATCGACCCGGAAAGCCAGCGAGTTTACGTCTATCGCCCCGGCCAGCTCGTCCAAGTTCTGGAGCGCCCAGCTTACCTAGAAGGGGATCCCGCCCTCCCTGGCTTTGTTGCCGATCTCAGCTTAGTTTGGGAATAATCTGCCCCGAGCTGCCCTCTTTTTCCACCAGCCCTTAACCGATGGCTATCAGCAACCACGAACTTGACACTCCCACCGCCTAAAGGCGGGGGATTTTGACGCAGTTCAAAAACGAACTCGCAAAGGCGCTGTCAAGATGCCTCTAGATAGTTCCTTGAGGCAAAGCCTCAAGGTTTTGCTTACTATCTATGATCGCGTAAGCGGGACGAAGTCCTTACAAAAGTTCGTTTTTGTTTAGCGTTGCGTAGCGGAACAGCTTACCTCCGAGGAGCGCCATCGCTTTGCCTTCCTAGGCTCGGATTACGCTCCTCTGTGGACGATCTGGTTGCTTTGCAAGCCACGCTGCAGAAGTACCTCGACAACGGCGCCCAACTGGGCTGGCTAATTGACCCGGAAAGCCGAAGAATCTACATCTATCGTCCCGGCCAGCCAGTACAAGTCCTGGAGCGCCCAGCTTATCTGCAAGAGGATTCTCTGGCTTTGCCCTGGATCTCGCAACCCAACTCTGCTCTCAAAATGAGCAAAGCTCTGTATTCCGGAAAACGGTCAAGTATCACACCAGCAAGCAATAATGAGGGCAAGGCCCAGGGATCCCGACGGAGGTAAGCCTATAGGGATGAGATGTGTAGAGCAAACCCCCAGCAAGCGCGTTTGTCTAGAGCCTGGGGTTCCGCTGGTGGCTGCTGGCGTTATTTTCTTTGTGGCGCTGGCTTTGTGTTCCCTGATTTGGCTTTTTCAGGGGGGATCGCCGTTTCACTTGCCATCGGCTTGATCAGGATACAGTCACCTCTGAAGTGGTCTTTCAACCACTGCTGCCTTTACCAAAACAGATCGAGTTTTATTATGATGTAAGAGGAGCCCGAGTCAAAACTGAAACTCGAACAGACTCCGAAGGAGACGAGACAACCTATTACTACGTTACTCTCATAACTCCTGCAGGAGAAACAAAAGCTTGGTCAGCCGCCAGCGAGAGCGACGCTCGACAACTGGCAACCAAGATCCAATCGTTTCGGATGAGTGCAGAGAGTCAGCTCTTGGTGGCCAGCGATAGTTTTAACTCAGGAGACTTGTTTGCTGCACTTCTACTTTCTCTCCCAGCAGGAATGGTAGGTCTATCGCTAATACCTAAGCTAGGAAGCCGTCGGCTGACCTTTGACCGCTCCTTCTACCAGATCTTGGAGGAGCACCTCACTCCCTTTGGAATAAGGGGGCGGAAAGCTTATTCCTTCAGAGATGTTCAGCAAGTTGTAGTTGAGAGGTCAACAGATTCCGATGGCGATAGTTATTTTTCGGTGAAGGTGAATTTGGCATTGGGAGAGCCTTTATTGTACCTAGGCTTTGGTTCTGATGATAGCAAGGCAAGGGCGGAAGCAGAGCAATTGGGCCAGCTTTTGGGGTGTCCGGTAAAGCTGCCGGAGGCAACGTCTTAGGCTCAGTTTATTCTGAGCCCCCACTTGGTTTTTTGGGGACAAGTCTGGCCAAAGCTGAGACAATAACACCTGTCCACACGCTCAAGGGGATCCCCTGTGCTGCCGAAAGCTGCTCTGTGGATTTTGGGCCTGGGCCTGCTTCTGCGCTGCTTGGTGGCTGCTCTGTTGCCACCGGGCTTTGACGAAGCCTACTACTACCTCTACACCCGCCATCTGGACTGGAGCTATTTTGACCATCCGCCGCTGGTGGCCTGGACAACGGGCTTGGGGCCTGTTTTGACGGGGCAGGTGTCGGCTTTTTCGATTCGACTGGGATCCCTGCTGGCCTACACCGGCTCTTCCCTGTTGCTTTACCTGACGGCGACGCGGCTTTTTTCGCCACAGGCGGGGCTGATCACCCTGGCAACCATCAGCATCGCCCCCATTTTCTGGATTGGGTTTGGGGTGCTGACCCTGCCGGATAGCCCGCTGATGGTGTTTACGGCGGCAACCCTGTGGGTGGCTGCCCAGGAGTTTTTTCCGGCTCCCTTGGCGGAGGGGAAATTGGGGGTCTATGGGGCAGCGCGCTACCGACCGGGGCCGCGGCTGGCGCTGATTGGGCTCTTGGTGGGGCTGGCCTGCCTGGGCAAATACCACGGCCTGGCGCTGGGGTTTGGCCTGGTGCTCTTTTGTCTGCTCAGGCCGGCCCACCGCTGCGCTCTTCGGTCGGGATGGGCGCTCTTGGCGGTGGTGGGGTTTTTGGCGGCCTTCAGCCCCGTTTTAATCTGGAACACCCAACAGGATTGGGTCTCCTTCCGCTTCCAGGGGGGGCGAGCAGTGCCGGAGGCAGGGTATCAACTGCAGGAGCTGGGGCTGACGGTGCTGCAGGAGATGGGGTACCTTTTCCCGACCTTGGGGATCCCTCTGCTGGGGCTGAGCTTGGCCGAGGGTGGGCGGGTGGGGCTGGCGCTGGTTCAGGGAAGACGCCTCACGGATCAGGAGCTGAAACAGCTTTTAATCTTGGCCTGTGGGCTGCCGCTGGTGTTGGCTTTTACCTTCATGGGAGGCTACCGGCCCATCCTCCCCACCTGGCCCATGCCGGGGTTTTGGGTGCTGAGCTTGCTGTTGGGATCCCGCTGGGAACGGTGGCCAGGAGCAAGGCAGCTCTTGGCGGGGACGGCGGTGGCAGTGGGCCTGTTGGTGGCAGTGGGGCTGGCCCATGTGCGCTACGGCCTCCTCCAGGATCCCGGCGGGCTGGGCCTGTGGCCGGTGGAACGGGATCCCTCGACTCAGCTGATTGACATCGAACAGTTGCGGCGGCAGTTTCAGACGGATCCCCGCTTGGCCCAGGCTCTTGCAGAGGCGGATTTTATCTTCACCAACGTTTACTTTTTGGGCGGGCAGATCGGCATGGCCTTGGCGCCGCTGACGGAGAAGCCCCTCACCTGCCTGGATGAAGATCTGCGCGGCTTTGCCTTTTGGTCCCAACCTGAAGACTGGCTGGGCAAAGATGGGCTGCTGGTCACCTCCCAGCTGTTTTGGCCAAGAGCAGGGATCCAGGCTGTCTACGGCACCTACTTTGAACAAATTGAGCCAGTGGCAGAGGTTCCCCTGCGGCGGGCGGGCGCGGTGGCGCAAACCTTTCAGGTGTACCTGGCTCGGCAGATGCGCCAACCCTATCCCCGTCCCTACTCCCGCTTGCGCTAGCAGCCACAGCGAGATACCTTTGGGTTCAACGCAAGAAAAGACAGTCTGGAGAGCATTAGGCAAATTTTGGGCAGCAAGGTTATTCGGTTGGATCTCTAGGAAAGCATACTGGTACTTTGACGACGAATCTAAGGGCATCTAGGCCGAGGCCTTTGTGAGAGGGATGAGCGAAATGCTGGGTAAGCCAACTCATCAAGGCCGGCTTGCTCACCCCGGAAGACTGCGAGCCGTCGCCGGATGGAGCATGGGAGCCCTGGCCAAAAAGCTGTTTTTGGGTGAGCTGGAGCGCCGCTTCTGCGAGCCTTTGCTTTACCCTCCGCAATCGCGTCGCCTAGCCCTGAGCCAAATCGTGCTGGAGCAAGCCCGCTGGCTGGGCCGTTGCCTGGTGAGCGGCAACCTAGAGTACGAAGCAATGGAGCTGCGCTGAGGCTATGGTTGGTTTGCTACGACGTGGTGGACGATAAGCGCCGACAACAGTTGGCCAAGCGCCTGGAACAGTGCTGCCAGCGAGCGCAATACTCCGTTGTTGAATGCCCCCTGGACACTGCCGAGCTGGAAAAGTCGTGGCTGCCTCTGCTCAACCTCGAGGAAGATAGCCTGCAGGCCTACCCTCTGGATGCCACCGCCAAACGACGTACCAAGGTCTTCGGCGGGCCTCTCCCCTACGAGCCGCCGGACTACCTTATTTTGTGAGGTTCTCAGCTTAGCCGAGATTGTAAAGTTTTGGGGCCGATCCATCGGGGGGAGCCATTGCTAGCTTTTTTTGCGGGTGCCATAAGATCTAGTAGCTTTTGCCGGGATTGGCGGGAAAATGCAGCATGACGTCCCCAAAAGAGCGAATTTTCTGAGTTGCGCTTATTCGGGGAAGCGAGGTTAACATCTGTGGCGGGAAGTCTCGGTACTTCCTCGCGAGCGCACCTTGAAAACCTCATGAGTTCAGGCTTTTCCGGGAGTAGGGTTGATCCCTACCTTTTCCCCGCAAGGGGAAGGGGTTGGATTTGGTGACAGATTGAGAACTGTCCTGGGGGTGTCTTGGGAAAAAGCCCAAGTTTACTAGACTGTAAATGTGATTTAGGGTACAGATTTATGACTACTGTCTCCGCTGCTGCTACCCCCGCTGGGACGACGCTGCTCGACATCTGGCAAGTCCTGGCCGAAAAGTTTGCCGATTACACTGCCCTCAGGGATCCCCATGCCCAGCCGGTCTTTGAGATTTCTTACGGGCAGCTCTTTCGCCGCATTCAGATCTTGGCTGCCGGTTTGCAGGCTTTGGGCATTCGGCCTGGGGATCGGGTGGCCATTTTTGCCGACAATTCCCCCCGCTGGCTGATGGCAGATCTGGCCACGCTGTTTACGGGAGCGGTCAATGTGCCGCGCAGCGCCGTGGCGGATCCGGCGGAGCTGGGCTACATTTTGCGCCATTCCGGCAGCACCGCTTTGATTGCCCAGGATGCGAAGACCCTAAGCCGGGTGCGGCCGGTTGTGCAGGAGCTGGGCCTGGAGCGGCTGCTGTTGCTTTCCGATGAAGAAGAGCCGGGGGTATTGAATTTTTCTCAGTGGCTGCAAAAAGGCCGGGAGCGCCGCTACGAGCCGCCGCGGCTGGAGCGATCCCAGTTGGCCACCATCATCTACACTTCTGGCACTTCCGGTCGGCCCAAGGGGGTGATGCTCAGCCACGGCAACCTGATGCACCAGGTGGAAAACTTGCATGTGGTGGTGCAGCCCCGGCCTGGGGATAAGGTGCTGACAATTCTGCCCACCTGGCACTCCTACGAGCGGGCCTGTGAGTATTTTCTCCTCAGCCAGGCCTGCACGTTGGTTTACACCAACCCTCGCTTTATCAAGCAAGATTTTCAACAGGAGCAGCCCCACTATCTGGTGGCGGTGCCCCGCATCTGGGAGACCGTTTACGAAGGGATCCAGCGGCAATTTAAGGAAAAAAGCCCCCTGATGCAGCGGCTGATCCGCACCTTGATGGCGGCCAGCGAAGGCTACGTGCTCGCCGGGCGGATTGCCGGCAACCGGTCGATTTTACACTACGGCGTCAGCCCGTGGGTGCGCCTGGGGGCCCGCCTGCAACAGGGGCTGCTCTGGCCTGTCCACCGCCTGGCCGATGCGCTGATCTACCGCAAGGTGCGGCAGGCTTTGGGCCCCAATTTTCAACAGGCCATCAGCGGCGGCGGATCCCTGCCCGCCTACCTGGATCTGTTTTACGAGGTGGTGGGCATTTCCATCCTCAATGGCTACGGCCTAACGGAAACCTCGCCGGTGCTGTGCGCGCGGCGTCCTGACAACAACGTGCGCGGTACGGCTGGCCCACCGCTGCCAGGGACGGAGTTTCGCATTGTCGATCCGGAAACCCGGCAGCCCTTGCCCCCTGGCCAAAAGGGGTTGATCCTGGCCCGTGGCCCGCAGGTGATGATGGGCTACTACAACAATCCAGAAGCCACCGCTAAAGTTCTCAGCTCTGATGGCTGGTTTGAAACCGGGGATCTGGGCTGGCTCACTCCCGACGGCCAACTGGTGATCACCGGCAGGGCCAAGGACGTGATCGTGCTGCTTAACGGCGAAAATGTCGAGCCGCAGCCGCTGGAAGATGCCTGCCTGCAATCCCCCTACATCAGCCAGATCGTGATCGTCGGGCAAGACCAAAAGAAACTGGCCGCCCTCATCTACCCCAACCTCGATGCCCTTAAGGCTTGGGCCGCTGAGCAAGGGATCCCGGCTGCGGAGGCCGAGCTCTTGGGCCACCCGCAGGTGCGCACGTTGATTTTGCAGGAGGTGCGGGCCCGCATCCAAGAGCGTCCTGGCTACCGGCCCCACGAGCAAATTGCCGACTTCCGCTTTTTGCCAGAGCCCCTGAGCGTGGAAAACGGCCTCATGACCCAGACGCTGAAAATTAAGCGTAACCCGGTGGCCGAGCGCTACGCCCACCTCATCCAGGAGATGTATCCGACAGGGAGCTAAGTTTGGGATCCCCGCTGTTGCTCCAGGTAGCGCCGGAAGGTCTCCGGGGGAATGGCCCCCCGGTAGGCGCCGCAGTAGTAGAGGGTGAGCACCGCCTTGTAGGCCCAATCGGTCGGCACCACGTCTGGGAAGGGGCTGGGCAAGGTGTCTGCCTGGTTGGCGGCGCAGGCTTGCAAGATCTGCTCTGTAGTGAGCTGTTCGGCCAGATCGGGGGGCAGCTCCCGCAGGTTGGCCTGGGCAAAAGCCGCTCCAGATAGGCTCAAACTGGAGAGAGCTGCCCCCACAAGAGCTGGGGTGAAGAGGTGTTGCACTTTCATTGGGAAATGAACGACGAGGAGAAATCGGCCGGGTATGTCCCTTCTCTAGGGTAGTACGGACGAAAAGAGCGTTTGGATCTGGATAGAAGTCTCAGACGCTCTGTTCCCAGATTAAGATGCAAAAAACCCCGGAAGCAAAAGGAGGGGACAGGATCCCCGAACGGCCAATTCTCTCTTTACGGGGGTGATGAAGTGTTGAAAGCGCGATAGGTCGAGGCCGATGAGCTCATCCAAAAGGCCGAGTTTTGACAGCCTGGATCCGCCGGATCCAAAGCTAATCGATGCCTGTGTGCATTGTGGGTTTTGCCTGACCACCTGCCCCAGCTACCGCGTCCTCGGCAAGGAGACAGACTCGCCGCGGGGGCGCATCTACCAGATGGACGCCCTCAATCAAGGCCAAATCTCTCTCTCGGCAGCAGTGGTTTCCCATTTCGATACCTGCCTGGGCTGTCTGGCCTGCGTTACCGCCTGTCCTTCGGGGGTGCGCTACGACCGGCTGATCGCCGCCACCCGCCCGCAGATCGAGCGCAACCACCGCCGCAACCTTTGGGATTGGCTGTACCGCCAGTTCATCTTCTGGCTCTTCCCCTACCCGGCGCGGCTGCGGCCTCTGCTCTGGCCCCTTTGGCTCTACCAAAAAATGGGGGTCGGCGCCTGGATCCGCCAAGGGCTGGCGAAGGTCTCCCCGCGCCTGGCGGCCATGGAATCCCTCTTGCCCCCTCTTGAGGTGGGGCAACTGCTGCCCAAGCGCTACCCGGAGCGGATCCCGGCGGTGGGCGAACGCCGCTTTCGCGTGGGGCTGCTCCTCGGCTGCGTGCAGCGCCTGTTTGCCCCGCAGGTGAATGAGGCCAGCATTCGCGTCTTGACCCACAACGGCTGTGAGGTGGTGATCCCGCCCGCCCAGGGCTGTTGTGCGGCCTTGCCCCACCACCAAGGGCAACTGCAGCAGGCAGAAGCCCTGGCCCGCCAGATGGTGGATGCTTTTGCCGGCTACGAGTTGGATGCCATTTTGGTGACTGCCTCCGGCTGCGGCCACACCCTCAAGGAGTACGGCCACCTTTTGGCCAGGGATCCCGACTACCAAGAGAAAGGGGCTCAGTTTGCGGCCAAAGTCAAGGATATCCAGGAGTTTCTGGCGCAGGTAGGGCTGACCGCTCCCCTGTACCCCCTGCAGCCGGATCCCTTGGTGCTGGCCTATCAGGATGCCTGCCACATCCTGCACGGGCAGCGCCTCAGCCAGGAGCCGCGACAACTGCTGCGGCAAATTCCCGGGCTGGAGCTGCGGGATCCTGTCGATGCCGCCCTCTGCTGCGGCAGCTCCGGCGTCTACAACCTGCTGCAGCCCGAGGTGGCCGACGAGCTGGGATCCCAGAAGGTGGCCAACCTGCTCAACACCGGCGCCCAGGGGATCGTCTCCGCCAATATCGGCTGCCGCCTGCAGCTCCAGAAGCACCTGCGTCTGCAAGGCAAGGCCGGGATCCCCATTTATCACCCGATGGAACTCCTGGATCGCGCTCTCCGACCGCCCACTCCTCCTTCTAGCTAGAGCTTGAGGGCGGCACGGGGATCATAGGACTGAACCCGCTGCAGCTTTTCGTAGAGCTCCCGCTCCTCCTCCGAAACACGGGTGGGCAAATAGATCTGAACTACCGCGTAGAAATCGCCCCGCTCTCCATTGCCCTTGGGAAAACCCCTCTCTGCCAAGCGCAACTTTCGCCCCGGCTGCATGCCGGGTGGGATCCGCAGCTTCACCACTCCATCCAAGGTGGGCACCTCCACCTGGGCGCCCAAGACGGCCTCGCTGGGGCTGATGGGCAAATCGCAGTAGACGTCAAACCCCTCAAGGCGGTAGAAGGGGTGCTCCTTCAGCTCGATCTTGAGGTACAGGTCGCCGGCGCCGCCGTTGGGTTTGGGGTGGCCTTGGCCGCGCAGGCGAATCCGCTTCCCTGGCGTCATCCCTGCTGGGATGTTGACCTCGAGCACGCGATCCCCGCCCACCCGTAGGCGGCGTCTGCCCCCTTCAAAAGCTTCGGGAATGGTGAGCTGGATGGTGGCCTCCGCATCGTAGTTGGCGTTGCCAGCGGAGCTACTGCTGCGATCCGCACCTGAGTTGCGCACCCGGCCCAG
Source organism: Thermostichus sp. MS-CIW-15 (assembly GCF_054060575.1). Classification (NCBI taxonomy): domain Bacteria; kingdom Bacillati; phylum Cyanobacteriota; class Cyanophyceae; order Thermostichales; family Thermostichaceae; genus Thermostichus; species Thermostichus sp. MS-CIW-15. Next base: position 36,470 of record NZ_JBSSDI010000019.1, read on the forward strand.
CAGTTGATCGATGAAGTCTTGAAAATCCTCAAATTGGCTGAAATCGACGCCACTGCCAAAACCGCTTCCCCCAAAGTCTTCGCTGAAGGAGCTGTCGCCAAAAGGGCTGCTGCTGTAAGGCTGGCTGTAGGTATCCCGCCGGTAGCGGAACCCGCCCTGCTGGTGGTACTGGCCAAATTGGTCGTATTGCCTGCGTTTGCCGGGATCCGAGAGAACTTCGTAGGCTTCGTTGATCTCCTTAAACTTCTCTTCGGCAGCTTTGTTGTTCGGGTTAACATCCGGGTGATATTTTCGGGCCAGGCGCCGATAGGCCTGCTTGATCTCGTCGGCGGTGGCCGTCTGGCTGACCCCCAAAATCTTGTAGTAGTCCTTGAAATTTTGCATGGAGGCGTCCGCAGGCAAGTCACTGAGAAGGGTCAGAAAACCAAGAGGCCAGGCATCAAGGGATCCCTCCCTCTGACCTGTTGACGAAAAGAGAAAGAGGCGGGCTAGACGCTATCGCCCATCCCGTCCCTCCCCATTATCGATGCTCCAGACAAAGGCGGGATCCGCCCTGCGGGCCCCAGGGGGATCCCATTGTCGTTACTTGCTCTCGGTGAAGTCGGCGTCGATGACGTCGTCGCTGCCGCCGGAGGTTGTCCCAGAGGTGGAGCTGGAAGCGGCGCCGGGCTGCTGATAGAGCTCGCTGCTCATGGCGTAGAGGGCCTCTTGCAGCTCCCGCTCTTTGCTCTGGATGGCGCTGTCGTCGTCCCGCTGGATGGCCTCCCGCAGCTCTCGCACCAGGGTCTCGATTTGGCTGCGCTTGCTGGCGGAGACCTTGTCTCCCAGCTCCTTCAACTGCCGCTCAGCCTGGTAGGCCAGCGAGTCGGCCTTGTTGCGGCGCTCGATTTTCTCGCGGCGGGCGCGGTCTTCGGCAGCGTATTTTTCCGCCTCGGCGATCATCCGCTCCACCTCTTTGCTATCCAGCGTGGAGGCGCCGGTAATGGAAATGCTCTGCTCCTTGCCGCTGCCCTTGTCTCTGGCCGTCACTTTGAGGATGCCGTTGGCGTCGATGTCGAAGGTCACCTCGATCTGCGGCACACCGCGGGGAGCCGGCGGGATCCCGTCCAGCTTGAAGCGGCCCAGGGACTTGTTGTCGCGAGCCAACTCCCGCTCCCCTTGCACCACGTGGATTTCCACCGAGGTCTGCCCATCTTCGGCGGTGGAGAAAATCTCCGACTTGCGGGTGGGGATGGTGGTGTTGCGCGGGATCAGCTTGGTGGCGATACCGCCCAGGGTTTCCACCCCCAAAGACAAGGGGGTGACATCCAGCAACAGCACGTCTTTGACCTCGCCCGCCAGCACGCCAGCTTGGATGGCAGCACCCACGGCCACCACCTCGTCGGGGTTGACAGTTTGGTTGGGTTCTTTGCCCAGCAGCTCCTTCACCAGCCGCTGCACCGCCGGGATGCGGGTGGAGCCGCCCACCAGCACCACTTCGTTGATGTCGGCCTTGGTGAGCTTGGCATCCCGCAGGGCCTGCTCCACCGGCCCTTTGCAGCGCTCCAGCAAGTCGGCGCAGAGGTGTTCAAACTGGGCGCGGGAGAGCTTCAACTCCAGGTGCTTCGGACCATCGGCCGTGGCGGTGATGAAGGGCAGGTTGATGGTAGTCTCGGAGACGCTGGACAGCTCGATCTTGGCCTTCTCGGCGGCTTCCGTCAGCCGCTGCAGGGCCTGCCGGTCTTGCCGCAGGTCGATCCCTTCCATGCGCTTGAACTCTTCGGCCATCCAGTCGACGATCTTCTTGTCGAAGTCGTCGCCACCCAACTGGGTATCGCCGCTGGTGGCCTTCACCTCGAAGACGCCATCCCCCACCTCCAGAATGGAGACGTCGAAGGTGCCACCGCCCAAGTCGAAGACGAGGATGGTCTCGTTGTTGCGCTTGTCCAAGCCATAGGCCAAGGAAGCCGCCGTCGGCTCGTTGATGATGCGCAGCACTTCCAAGCCGGCGATCCTCCCGGCATCTTTGGTGGCCTGCCGCTGCGAGTCGTTAAAGTAGGCCGGGACAGTAATGACGGCTTGGGTGACCGGTTGGCCTAGGTAGCGGCTGGCGTCTTCTACCAGCTTGCGCAGCACCATGGCCGAGATCTCTTCGGGGGCAAATTCCTTGTTCATGCGGGGTGAGTACAACTTGACATTGCCCCGCTCATCCCGCCGCACCTGGTAGGAGACCCGCTTGGCATCGACGTTCAGCTCATCGTACTTGCGCCCGATGAACCGCTTGACCGAGTAAAAAGTGTTCTCGGGGTTGAGCACCGCTTGGCGACGGGCCATCTGGCCCACCAGGCGCTCCCCATCTTTGGTGAAAGCGACCACTGAGGGTGTAGTGCGGCTCCCCTCGGCATTGGGAATGACAGTGGGGACGCCCCCTTCCATTACGGCGACAACCGAGTTGGTTGTGCCCAAGTCAATTCCTACAACTTTTCCCATCGGCTCCTTGTTCTCCTTTTGTTCAAGACGTGACCTCGGCTACCGCCGCCAGGCTGTATGAAGTAGCTTGGGCAGCCAATCCGTGAAAATTCAGCAGGTATTTAGCCGTTTCCTAGGTCGATCCTAACCAGCAGGGCATCTGGGTCAGGGCGAGAATGCCGCCCATTTCTGGCGACTGGAAGGCAGAACAGTTACGGATCTCCGTACCTGCCGCGGCCTTGCTTCCAGGACCGGTTGGGGCAAGGGCGGCTAGCTCTGGATAAGCTGCAGGGCTTCCAGGCTGCGGGCTACAACGGTTTCGGCCAAGGGCAGGTAGCCCATCTCTGCGGCCAGAGCTTGTCCCTCGCTGAGGGCCCAGCGCAGCACTGCCCGCAGGGCGTTGGCCATGGCGGGATCCCGATACTGGCGGTAGGCCAGGATCCAGGTGTAGGTGACGATGGGGTAGGCCCCCGCGCCGGCGGGATCGGGCACAAAAGCCCGCAGGTTGTCGGGCAGCTCGATTTCGCTCAGGGCCAGGGCCGAGGCTTCCGGGGTGGGGAGGACGAACTCGCCGCGGCGGTTTTCCAGGGCCGCCACCGACAGATCCAGGTCGCGGGCATAGACCGATTCCACATAGCCGATCACCCCTTCGCTGAGGAGCATCTGGGCGCTCATGCCTTCGTTGCCTTTCACCCCAATGCCCACCGGCCACTCCAGGGACATGCCGACGCCGATCTCGGAGGCCCAGGTGGGGTCGATGGCGGCCAGGTGGCGGGTAAAGGTGTCGGTGGTGCCGCTGCCGTCGGAGCGGTAGCAGACGGCGATGGGCAGGTCGGGGATCTCCAGGTCGGGGTTGAGGGCCAAAATCTGCGGATCCCGCCACTGGGTAATTTGGCCGCGGAAGATCTGCACCAACACCGAGCGGGACAGTTTGAGGCCGGAGCGGATCCCGGGCAGGTTGTAGCCGACGGCAATGCTGCCTGCCGTCATCGGGATCATGACCACGCCCCGCTTGACTTCGGCAATTTCGGCATCGGTCATGGCCACGTCGCTGGCGGCAAAGTCCACCGTCTGGTCGATAAATTGGCGGATGCCGGCGGCGCTGCCCACCGGCTGGAAGTTGATTTCGACTTTGGGATCCACCTGGCGGTAGTCGGAAAACCAGCGCAAATACAGGGGAGCCGGGAAGGTGGCCCCGGCCCCGTTGATCAACAAGGTCTCAGCGGCAAGCTGGCTGTCGGCAACAGGGCCAGCCTGCCCAGAACGGGATCCCCTTTGGCAGGCGCTCAGGCCAGCAGCAGCCAGCAACGACAGCAGCATTTCTCGGCGGCGAAGGCGGGGCAGTTGCACCATAGCTGAGGCGCTCCAAGCTCTCCGCCCCGATCCTTGTCTTGCCTACGGAGCCCTGTCAAGGGTGGCCATCCTGAGCTCTGGGAAGCACCAGAGGGGACAACCTTCCGCAAAAGGCAGCTTCTTCCCTCCACCAACTTGTCGCCGATCCTTGCAGGATTCGCTGCGCTCTTGGGCAACAGTTGGGATCCCAACCCCGCTTCTGGATCCAGAGTAAAAAACGAAGCTTGAGCGAGAAAAACAAAGAAAAACAGCAAAAAAAAGAGAACGAGAGAGTTGAGTTCTGCAGCAACTGCAGAGGGATCCTCAGGCCAAAGCCTTATCTGGCAAGGCTTAGCCGGTTTGGGGCCGGATCCCCCCTGCCTTGGAAAAATCTTGACATATCTTGGAATAGGGCAATATATTGTGGGTTCTGTGCAGAAATCCTGCGCTGTTCACATCTCGGTATCTGGGGGACTACTATGCCGACTTTGACTCGTTCTCCCTGGACACTGCGAGACAGCGAAAAGCTCTATCGCATTTCTGGTTGGGGGGATCCCTACTTCCGTATCAACGCCGCCGGTCATGTGGAGGTAACCCCACAGGGCTCACAGCAGCAGGAAGGGGGCATCGACCTGTACCACCTGGTAACGGATCTGGTGGCGCGGGGTTTGCAGTTGCCTTTGTTGATTCGCTTTCCCGAGATCGTGGCCGACCGCATGCGGCGGATTTGTGAGAGCTTTCAGCAGGCCATCGAGCGCTTTGGCTACCCCAACGTCTACCGAGGGGTTTACCCGGTCAAGGTGAACCAGCAGCGCCACCTGGTGGAAGAGGTGGTCAAGCACGGCCGTGCCTACCACTTTGGCCTGGAGGCGGGATCCAAGCCGGAGCTGTTGATCGCCCTGGCTCTGCTGGATACACCTGGGGCTTTGTTGATCTGCAACGGCTACAAAGACCGCGACTTTATGGAAACGGCCCTCTTGGCCCAGCGGCTGGGGCGCACCCCCATCATCGTCCTGGAACGGCTGCAAGAGCTGGAGCTGGTGCTGCAAGCTGCCGAGCACCTGGGGATTGATCCCCTGCTGGGGGTGCGGGCCAAGCTGTCCGCCCAGGGCAGTGGCCGCTGGGGCACCTCGGCTGGGGATCGGGGCAAGTTCGGCCTCACGGCCACCGAGATGTTGCAGGTGGTGGAGCGGCTGCGGGAAGTCGGCAAGCTGCACTGTCTGCGCCTGTTGCACTACCACATCGGCTCGCAGATCTCGATGGTGAGCGTGCATGGGCGGGCCGTGCGGGAGGCCAGCCAGATCTACATCGAGCTGGTCAAGCTGGGGGCGCCGATGGGCTATCTGGATGTCGGCGGCGGCTTGGGGGTCGATTACGACGGATCCCAGTCCACCAGCCACTTTTCCCAGAGCTACAGCCTGGAAGATTACGCCGCCACCGTGGTGCAGACGGTGCTGACCGCCCTGCAGCCGCACGGGATCCAGCCGCCGGTGCTGGTGACCGAAAGCGGGCGGGCCCTGATGTCCCACCAGTCGGTGCTGGTCTTCGACATCCAGGATGTCAACGCCGCCAGCCCCTACCCCATGCCCACCCAGCTCACCTCCGATGCTGAGGTGATCCAAAAGCTGAACCAGCTCTACTACGAGATCCGGCCCGAGACCCTGGTGGCCGACTATCGCCGCTGCCAAGAGCTGAAAGAGGCCGCCCTGCGCCAATTTACCGAGGGATCCCTCAGCTTGCGGGAGCGGGCCGAGGTGGAGCGGCTGTTTTGGAACTGCTCCGACAAGATCTGCACGCTGGCCTACGAGCAGCACCAGGCGGGGCAGCCGGTGGCCGTAGATCTCCTGGATCTGGACGAGATGCTGGCCAGCATCTACTACGGCAACTTCTCCCTCTTCCAATCCCTGCCGGATAGCTGGGCCATCGACCAGGTGTTCCCCATCATGCCCATCCACCGTCTGGACGAGGAGCCGCGCCAGTGGGCCACCCTGGCCGATCTGACCTGCGACAGCGACGGCAAGATCAACCGCTTCTTTGGCGAAGACGGGCAGATCACCTCGGTTTTGCCGCTGCACGATCCCAACGGGCAGCCCTACCTGCTGGGGGTGTTTCTGGGGGGCGCCTACCAAGAAATCCTGGGGGATCTGCACAACCTGTTTGGAGACACCAACGCGGTGCACATCCGCACCCGTCCCGGCGGCTACCAAGTCACCCAAGTCATCAAGGGGGACACCATCGGCGAAGTGCTGAGCTGGGTGCAGTACAACAGCGAAGACCTGGTGGAAACCCTCCACCACGCCACCGAAGCCGCGCTACAAAGGGGGCAGATCACTCTAGAGCAGGCTAGGGCGCTGCAGCAGCACTTTGAAGACAACCTGCGGGCCTACACTTACCTGCACCGCTAGCTGCCCCTCTGCCATCCCGGCTTTAGCTCGTGGGGGTGGTGGGGGTGGCTGAGCCCTGCGCTGTACTCAGTGCCGGGAGTAGGTCACGGAAGGGGTGGGCTCTATGGCCCCCTTTTTCTAATGACAGCTTCCGGCCTGAGCAGAGGTGCTCCTTACCCGGCAATCTGAACCAGACACGGGTTTGATCCACAGCCAACCAAAAAAAGCAGCGTCACGTCAGCCATCCCTGCCCGCTGGCGACGTACCCCCCTTGGAGAAGTTAAGCCCGGCGAAGAAAGTTGACCAACGCCAACAAAACCAGAGCCCCAACGGTTGCCATCACCAAGTTCCCCAGCAGACCTGTAGCCCATAAGCCGAGCAAGTTGAAAAGGTATTCTCCCACAACTGCTCCGCAAATGCCGACAATGATGTTACCAATCAGGCCAAAACCGTAGCCGCGCTGGATAGACCCTGCCAGCCAACCGGCAATTGCCCCGATCACTAGAGACCTTAGTACGCTTTCCATGCCCTTTGCTCCTTCTTTTCTCGAGACAAATCCACTCCACCTCCAGCTTCTTTCGAAGTCGAGACAGATCCTGGCAGTGACATGATAACTACAGGGATCCCTTGCTTTCCACGGCTCCCCAGCTCTACAAAAGGAAAGACTGGCAGGGTGAGATCTGCCAGCCTAGGTTAGTTCCCTGGAAGTGAGCTGAGAGCGTCGTTGCCAACGACTTCAACCCAGTTCCAGTCTCTGCCGTTTCCCCCCCCTCCCGAAGTGATCCGGATCACGCGGCAAAGGTTCTTTAGAAGCGGCCCTGCTCCCCACCTCTGACCGACAAAGGTCAAAGCAATGGAGGCAGAGCCCTAGAACAAGGGCAATTGCTGCTCTTCCCCTTCAGCAAGGCTTGCAGGATCTGCCTCCTCCCTGTTGGCATTTCCCTCTGACAAGGGATCTGCTGCTTCCGCCAACAACTGACGAGCAGCGGCTAGCAACTCGTTGCGCAAGGGGGCCAGATCGCTGCGGTCGGCCAGATAGTGCTCCAGGGCCGTCAGGGGCTCTAGACAACTGGGATCCAGGGCCGGCAGGCGAATGCGGCTGGGGCTGACCACGTCTGGGACGAGAGTATAGCTGAAGGCAGGGGCGAGGGCCTGGTGCAGGGTCCGCTCGTCAACGCAATCGAGCTGGTCAGGGCGGAGGCGGTAGATCAGGCGCAGGATGGAGCCGGGTACAGGGGCCTTGGCAATGGCCTCCAGCAGTTTGGCCTGCACCTCTTGGGGGGGATAGGGGGTGAGATCAAGGCGGATGGAGTGAAAGGTGCGGGTGGGCAAGGGCAAAAATTCGTAGCTCGCCCCCGTGGCCGTCACCTCTGCCAACACACAACCTTTTTCCTCTTGTTCCTCCCCAAAGTCGACTCGCTCAATGCTGCCGGGATAGATTACCAAGGGATCCCGACACAACACCTGGTGACGGTGCACATGACCCAAAGCCACGTATTGGTAGGCGGGCCGCGCCAGCAGCGACAGGGGCACCGTCACTCCCTTGCCCACCGAAAGATGCCGCTCCGTCCCGTAGCGGGCTGTATCCACCATCACATGGGCCAACAAAATCGCCGGGATCCCTGGCTGCAAAGTGCGGATCTCCCCTTCCAGAGCCAGATCGAGGCGCTGCAGGAGCTGCTGAGTGAATACTTCGGCATTGAGATCCAGGCTCTCCTGGCGGGCAAGCAGGGTGGAGCGGTTTAGCCAAGGCAAGGTGGTCACCTGCACCGGGCCGCTGCGAGTTTCAATCCAATGGGTCTGCAGCCGATCCCCCACAACGAATCCCGCCACCCCCAGAGCGCGGTAGATGGCCAAGCTGTTGCCCTCTTGCCCCTGCCCGTACTGGTCGTGGTTGCCCACCAAGAGAACGGTCGGGATCCGGGCATCGGCCAGGCGGCGAAATTGTTGGGCAAAGAGCTCTTGGTGCAGCGGCGGCGGCGTCGCGTCGGGAAAGGCATCGCCCCCAAACAGCACCAGATCCACAGCCTGATCGAGGGCATGATCAATGCATAGGCGCAAAGAAGCGACAAAATCCTCCAAACGCGTGTTCAGCCCCGTAGCTGGGTTGATGGAGCCGTAGGCCAAGCCACTGCCCAAATGAATATCGGAAAAATGCAGCAGCTTCACCATCTCAAGCAGCCTTGAAGCCCTTCCATCCGTTGCCCTCACTCCTGCCCGCCGTTTGCCTGCCTTGCCAACTTTTGGATTGGCACCCCACTCGGAGTCAGATGAGGAATCCCCGCTGAAGCTAAGCCTGTCGGCGCGGCCTGGCTCGATCCAAACGCAAAGGTCGGCCCATAAATTCCTGGCCGTTGGCGACGTCGATGGCCTCCTCTTCCTCGGCCTCCGTGGCCAAATCCACAAACGCGAAGCCCCGTGTCTGGCCCGTTTCTCGGTCTATCGGGATTGTAACCGACTTAACGTTCCACCTCTGCTGGAAGAAAGCTGCTAGCTCTTCTGTTGAGGCTTTATAGTTTAGGTTTCCCACAAAAATGGTCATGGCAATTCAAGCAAAGCAAGGCGCGAATCGGAAAGAGCGGCAACCAAAGCTCAAGGTACTTCACTTTTATCACGGGGCCCCGCCTAATCGCACAACATGACAGGATGTAAAGGGATCGCCGCTCAAAAATCTTCGCACTTTCCCATCCAAAATGTGCTTTTGTCAAACTTTACGGGCGTGTACTTTTCCCGCTCCTTTGTTGAGTTTCCCCTCCAGCTCTGGCTCGACCGGTATCCGGAGGCCCTTGTCGTTTTGTTGCAACTTGTTAAACTAGATTGTTAAGATATGTATTGTCCTGCTTGCAGTGCTTGTTGGGAGCAGCGCTGGGATATCCTAGCGCGAGTCTCTCACCTACCCTAAGAGTCTCAAGGTGACGACAATGGAGGAAACGCTAGGTCTCTCTCTGGAGCAAGAATTTCGCCAGCGGGCTTTCGAGACGCTGGTAGCTCGCATGAGCCCTGAGCAGGCCAAGGACATCCTGGTCAAGCTGCACAAGCAAATGCTGTTGCAGGAGGCCACCTACCGCCAGTTGCTGCGCCATTCTCTTGAGGTTTGATGCACGCCCTTTCGTTTCCCACCTGGTGGATTCACATTGCCAGCGTCTTGGAATGGCTGGCGGCCATTGTTTGCGTGTGGCAGTTTGGGGAGCGAACGGGCCGGCCAGAGTGGCGCGGCTTGAGCTGGGCGATGTTGCCTGCTCTGGTGGGGGCAATGTGTGCCATTACCTGGCACTGGTTTGACAACGATCCCGCCCTCAACTGGGTGGTAACTGCCCAGGCGAGCTTGACACTTCTGGGCAATTGCACTCTGGCCTGGGCTGCCTACCGCATTTGGCGGGCGGAGCAGGCGGATCAGTCCCTTGGGAGGAGGGATCCAAGCTAGGCGATGGACAGTTTGTTTGCCCTTTCTCTATTTCCCTATTTGGCCTTCTTGTTTTTCCTGTCGCGGCTCCGCCGGATCCCGCGCCTGGCTTTGATCGGGTTTTGGCTGCTGCTACTGTTTGTGGCCGTCAGCATCCCGGCAGGGTTGTATGCCCAACTGCATTACGGCACTTCCCTGGCCAATGTGGATCCCTTGCATGGGGGAGCAGAGGCTTTCCTCACCCTCTCCAACATTCTGGTGGCCCTGGGCTTCAAGCAAGCCATTGACCAACAGGGATCCCCAGAGGTCGAGGAAGACAGCTCCGAGTTGTATTGACCTTCTCCCCAGTCCGGATTCTTTCTCGCTTGTCGCGAGCTACAGGGGCGGGAGACTGCCATATGTTTGTGGGGGAGGCCATAACCCCAACCTGGACCTAAGCCCAGATACTGACAACGCTGCACCCTCCCCAAACGGGGTGGGGCTGGCGAACATGGCATAGAAGGCGGCTGATCCCCAGCCCCCCTTGCATCCTCCCGTATACGGGGGGAAAGGGGGAGGACGGGGCCTGCGCCGCCAAGGTTTTGGTGATTGCAAACAAGCCCGAGCCAGTCCTTCGGCCCTACCCGCTGCCGAGCCCAAGCACTCCGTGCTGCTGACGCAACTATTCCCAGCTTCTCTGGCAGAGGCAGAGGGGAGCTGAACAGCAGACGCATCGCTTCGGCACGGCTTGGACTGAATGTAGAATGGAAGTCCAGACGGGATGTCTGCTGTTGTTTATTCTGAGAGACCTGCCGGATGGTGGCCACCCTTTCTGTCCCCAAAGCCAAGCTGAAAAACCCGCCTCTGCGCATCCATCGCATGGGTGACAAGGTGCTGCGGCAGCCGGCCAAGCGCGTCAGCCAGGTCAACGACGAGATCCGCCAGTTGGCGCGAGACATGCTGCAGACGATGTACAGCGCCGATGGCATTGGCCTGGCAGCTCCCCAGGTGGGCATTCCCAAGCGCTTGATTGTGGTAGATCTCTATCCCGATAAGCCGGAAGTGCCACCGCTGGTGCTGATCAACCCGGAGATCCGCGAGTACCTCGGCGAAGTTGTAGCCGGCCAGGAAGGCTGCCTTAGCATTCCGGGCGTCTTCTGCGAGGTCATGCGGCCGCAGGGGGTGGTGGTTTCGTTTAAGGACGAAACCGGGCGGCCCCGCACCCTCCAAGCCGACGACCTGCTGGCGCGGGTTATCCAACACGAAATCGATCACCTCAACGGTGTGCTGTTTGTGGATCACGTGGAAAACGAGCTGCTGTTGGATCAGGAGCTGCGCAAGCACGGCTTCCAGATGCAAGATGTGCAGCGCAAAAACAGCACACTTGCCACCCCTCCACCGAAACCTCGCTAGGTCATTGCCGCAGGCGCTGCGCCAAGAGCTGTTCTTCTAGAGCAGCAATGCGGTTGTAGGCAGCGGTTAGCTGGGCGCTCAGGCGCTGGATCTGGGCTTCAGGAGCAAGTTCATACGCCGGGCTGCGGTTGCTTACTACAGGGGGATCCTCCTCCAGCAAAAAGTTGTGGCTCCCATCTTCCACCAAGTCTGAGGTGAGAACGCTGTAACGGGAGGGGGCGGGGGCATTTTTTTTAGCCTCCTGCTTTGCCAGGAGAGCAGCCGCCACCTGCTCCGGCATCCGCTCGATGGCAGCTTTCAGCTCCTGAATTTGCAACTCCAGACGCTCAAAATAGTGCTGCAAGGTTTCGCTCATAGCTGCCCCGGTTCTGACTCTTTACTTTCATTGAAAGAGATAAGTTCTCGCTCCTCCCCTTCTTCCCCCAGATCATTTAACGATTACGCGGTTGGAGCACTAAAGTCGGCTTCAGGAGTTTGCCCTATCAAGCCAGTCCTGCTGGCTGGCGTCGGCCACAATTGAGACAGGCTCTCTCCAAAGTTTTTTCCAGAGCAGGTTCCTCTCTATTTCCAGGCAAAAAATGCAGGATGCGGTTCCCCCCTCGTCACAACAGGGCTATACCTTGCCCGTGTTTGCGGTGGCTGCTGCTAAAGCCGCTCTCCGCCGCCTTCTGGGGATCCCTTTGGAGCAGGACGGGGCTCATCCTGTCATTGCAGTGCAGGTGGAGCCCCAGTTCCCTGATGTTTGCATCCGGATCCCAGTGGAGCAGGTGGCTGCTCTCTCGGAGAACACCGCTTTGGCCATTACCCGTTCGGATCCCGGCCCTCATCTGGATCTCACCCGCAACACGCCGGTCTGGGCCTGGGTGGGCTTGGAGGAACGGGATCCCGCCACTCCGCCTTTGCTCCTGGAAGCGGGAGAGGGGCTGGGGCGGCATGCTGATGGCAGCCCGGCCATCTATGCTTACGCTCGGCGCCTGTTTGAGATCAATCTTTCGCCTGGGATCCCGGATGGGTATCGCCTGCGGGTGCGCATCATCTTGCCGGAGGGAAAACTCTTGGCGGAGCGGACTTCCAATGCGGCGTTTGGGGTGCTGGAGGGACTGGCTCTCTTGGGAACGCGGGCCGAGGTGGAGCCTTCTGCCAGTGCCGAGAGCCTGGAGCGGGCCCGCCGCGAATTGCAACAGAAATTGGCCAACCACCGGCATCTGGCCTTTTGCGTGGGCAGCCATGGGCAGCAGGTGGCCTTGCGGCAAGGGATCCCAGCAGAACAAATTCTACTGGTGGCCAATTGGATCGGGCCGCTGCTGGTGGAAGCGGCATTGCGAGGGGCAGACTCGATTCATTTGATCGGCTACCACGGCAAGTTGATCAAGCTGGCGGGGGGCATTTTCACCACTTCCAGCCATGTGGCCGATGCCCGCCTGGAGATCTTGGCGGCAGCCCTCATCCGCTGCGGGGGAACAGCCGAGCAGGCGCGGCAGGTGCTGGAGCTGAGGACGGTAGAGGCAGCGGTGCAGTATCTGAAGGATCTGGGCTGGGCAGAGCCGGTGCTGCAGGAGCTTTCCCGACAAATCCGCCAGCGGGCGACAGCCTATGTGCAAAAGTATGCCGCTCGATCCCTGCCGGTGCAGGTAACCCTGTTCGATCGCCAGGGCCAGGTCTGCGCTCAGGCGGGGATCCCAGGTCGTCTCGATTGAGACAAGGACGCCGCCACCCTACCCCAATCCTGATATGGCTCCCTTTTCAGGGAAAAAAGCGAGCAAAAGAAAGCTGGAGAAGCAAAGCCGCTCCCCCAGCTCCTGCCCATCGAAGTCAGTTTGGCACTTGGATCCCAGTCCTAATTCCCGGCAATCCTAACCGTATCCACCCGCCAGCGAGTGGCTCTGCCAGAAGTTGTGCCAGAAGACCGATAGCGGAAGGCAATGTAAACACGGCCAGGAGGTTGGATCCCAGATAGAGAAATGTTTCCAGAATCCACAAATTGGCCTGTAGAGGGATTGGGAATCGTCAGGGCCGTCCAAGTGGCTGCCTGCACCGCCGCCGGAGTGCCCGCACCGTTGTAATCGGTGGAGTAAAGAACGCTTAGTTGCGGAAAAGGAACGCCGCTATCGGTAAAGGAACTCTGATTGCGGAAGGTCAGAACCGGGTTGTTGGCCGAAGCCAGGTTCAGAGGCGGAGTAATCAGCCAATCATCACCCGGTTGCTGGCCGCCGAAGGCGTTGGCCTCGGCATAGGAATTGACGCAGCGCCAAGAGCGGGTGGTGTCGCCATCCACATCCACAATCTGCCAGCCAGCGGGAGCGGGGTTGCAGTTGTCAAAGTCTTCGGTTAGAGGCAGGTTAACTGGAGGAGGTGTTGGTGTTGGAGTTGGCGTGGGCGTTGGGGTCGGCGTGGGTGTCGGGGTCGGGGTTGGCGTTGGGGTCGGTGTGGGTGTTGGCGTCGGGGTTGACGTTGGCGTCGGCGTCAGGTTCAAGCCGACAATCACCGGGTCGTGATCGGAAGAACGGAAGGGATCCGGGGCGTAAAAGAGGCTCTGCTGTGAGGCGCTCTTGAAGCTCGTGGTGTAGTCCAGGCTCACTGGCTCGTCGGCGTTGATGTGCCACTTGGCCGACCCGGTCACTTGCGGCCTCAAGCTGGCGTTGGCCAAGGCGTGATCCAGGGATCCCCACTGACCTTGGAAGCTGAAGGAATAGCTGTTGGGGCCGTTGAGGTTGGTAAATCCGCCCTCCTCCAAGACTTTGATCGGGTCTTCCTTGGCGTAGGCGTTGAGATCCCCGATAATCAGCACATCCGGATCGGTGGAGCCGGTGGGGTTGGTGGACAACCAGTTCAGGATTTCCTGGGCAGCCCGCCTGCGGTTGCCGTTGCAATTGCCCTGGAAGGGATCGTTGTCGACAGGATCACAGGGGGATCCCTTCGACTTCAAGTGGTTGACCACCACCGTGAAGATGGCGTTGTTGCTCTTCTGCCGGAAGGTGACGGCCAAGGGAGGGCGGTGGCGACGAAGCGAGGGATCTTGGGTGAGTTCCCCGGTATCCAGAAAGGCGGGGTTGGTGCCAGGCGCAATTTCAACCGTAGCCGGCTTATAGATGAAACCATTGGTAATGGCATCACCGCCTAGGTTGGCTACCCCTACATCCACAAAAGCGTAGGTTCCCGGCCCCATGACCTGGTTGAGACCGTTCACCAAATCTTGGATGGAGCTGTTCGGGCCATAGCCGTCGTTTTCCAGCTCGTTCAGGCCCACAATATCGGCGTCCATGCGGCGAATCGCCTCGATGATCTTGTCCCGCTGGCGGGTGAACTCTGCGGCGTTCCTGGCCCCTCGACACTCGGAATTGTTGGGGAAGCAAATGTTGCCGAAGGTGTTGAAGTAGTTGAACAGATTGAAGCTGGCCACCTTCAGGGATCCGCCTACCGCGGGTGGAGTTTGCGGGCGAGGGTTGACGGACTGAAACGTCGGCAAGTTGCTGGGATCGTTGGGGTGGATGCGGTAGTCGATGGTGGCATCCACGTCGCCAGCGACGTTCCGGCCCTGTAACTGAGTCATGATCCCAACGATGTTGCTGACGCGATCCCCGCCCCGCACCGTGTTGGCAGCGCTGAGACCGCCAGGAGTGGGATAGATAACCGGATCCGGGTTTTGGGTGAGCAGCCGGTCATCGATGCGGATCCGTTTGCGGTTGTTCTCTTCCTGGAGGGCGGCCGCTTGGCTGGGATCCGCAATTTGCGTGGGGGTGAACAACCGCTCTGTGGCTACACTCAGCTCCCCGTGGCGTCCCAGCAGGAAAGAGTCGGTTACAAACAGGGGCTGGTTGCCGAAGGTAACCAGCATGCCCTCCAGAGCTTCCCGCTGCTCGGGAGTTAGCGGCAGAGCGATCTGAACCGGAGATGGCAGGGGATTGTTGGAGCTGCAGATAGTGAAGTTGGTAACGTTGGAGATCTGAGTTTGCTGGCGAAACTCGGCCACTCTCCCCGTCACCTGTACCCTATCCCCCAGGCTGACGTTGTTGGCCGTACCGCTGAAAACGAAGATGCCATCGGAAGTGGCCGGGTTGCCGTCGCCATCATCCTGCAGGTAGTAGCCCTGAAGATAGGTTTGGTTGGCTACTCCTTCGTTCTCAAAGTCTCCCACCACGATCCCGGAAACGGTAACAGTTTGGTCTACCAGCGGCGAAGCGAAGCCAGTGCCTTGGACAGTGCCAATCGGGGTCACGTTGGCGTTCGGATCACAGGCTCCTAAAGGAGGTGTCGGCGTCGGCGTGGGTGTTGCAGTCGGCGTCGCTGTCGGTGTTGCGGTGGGCGTGGGAGTCGGTGTGGGTGTTGCAGTCGGTGTCGCTGTCGGTGTTGCGGTGGGCGTGGCTGTCGGGGTGGGTAAAGGAGAAAGCGGGAGCAACGATCCTCCCCCTGATCCGCACCCTTTCAGAGAAACTGAGAGCACTAGGCAAAACATTAACGCTGCCATCAGTAACGCTGCCATCAGTTGCGCAGCACGGCGCAGAGCAGCCCTAACCCACATCCGCACACTCCTCCTTCGGGGATCCCATTTTTACCGCAACTACTGATACAGCCTTTTAATTTAAAATAGGGCACAGGTATTCAAGAGGAAGGAGAGAAAGGAATGCCGACTCATTCTTTGGATTTGCGGCAAAGAGTTGTAGCAGCCTATCAGGCAGGTAACACCTCCATCCGCCAGGTAGCTAAACGCTTCATGG